>JAFDAP010000413.1 GCA_019313765.1 Deltaproteobacteria bacterium
TGAACTTAGGGGCTTCGCCCCAATTGGAATGTTGGAATGATGGAACACTGGAATAATGGGTTTTGGGGAATTGACGGAATGGGTTACCTGCCGAGAGCCTCAAGGTCGTGCGATTGGGAAAATCAAGTTGACAAAGCATAAGAGAAATGAAAAATTCGGATCTAATCCATTCGTTAGAAGACGAATTTACATCATTCCATTATTCCACCATTCCATTATTCCATGTGTGAGGCAAGATTACCAAGCCGCAGTAAATATCTATAATTTCAATAAGTTGTAGAATTTCCGAGACGTTAATTAATGACTGCAGCATGAATAAATCAGAATCTATGGAACCGTGAAAAAAGGAGGTTCGTAATAGTTCAGCCGTCTATTTCTCTGACAGGATTAACAGGATGGACTGGATTAATTTTATCCTGTAAATCAAAAGATATATCCTGTTTTTGAGAATCTTTGCTGTTAGCAATGACAGTTTCGTAAAAAGGCATTTCATCAGTCATTACTTCGCTACTCTCGCAATGACTGCATAAGAGACTTTTTACGAAGGTAGTAATATTGTTTGCATAATAAAAACTATATGAATTTGCTCAACTATGGCCTGAAATGTCCGGGAGAATATGTATTGTTTTAACACTGGATTATGATTAAGGATGCACAGGACAAAAAATCCTGTTTATCCTGTAATCCCGTCTAAAGGTTTTTTTAACAGGTGAACTATTACGGAGGTCTTAACCATGAATCGGAGGGAATTTTTGAGGTATCAGGCAAAGGGCATCCTATGGATGATTGCTGGCGGATCTGGAATTTTGTTGCCAAAAAAGCTAATAGCTGAACCCGTTCCTGATATCGCCGTAGTCAAAGGGGCGCCGGCGGCGGCAACACGGGCCGCGGTGGGTCTATTAGGCGGGATGAAGCAATTCGTGAAGGCCGGCGACCGGGTGGTGATAAAACCTAACATGAGCTTCCCTACTCCTCCCGAAAGGGCCTCGAACACCCACCCGGAGGTGGTCCGTGAACTTGCCGTCATGTGCAAAGAGGCGGGGGCTGCAAAGATATTAGTCCTGGACCATACCCTTGCCCGGGAAGAGCTTTGCCTGGAAAATTCGGGAATCCGTAAGGCCTGCAACCCTATCAGCAAAAAAATGGTCTTTGCTCTAAGCGACGACAGGTTTTACAAGACCACGGATATTCCCGCGGGAAAGAGCATGACAAGCACCGATATTATGAAGGCAGTCCTCAAGAGCAATGTGCTCATCGCTGCTCCGGTGGCCAAGACCAATTCATCGACCGGCGTGAGCCTCTCCATGAAAGGGATGATGGGGCTCAATTACAATCGTAGAGTCATGCACTGGCAATATGATCTCCATACGTCTATTGTGGATCTTTGCACAATACTTAAGGCTGATTTGACCGTCATCGACGGAACCCGCGTCCTATCGACAAATGGACCACGCGGGCCAGGGAAAGTTCTTAAAAAAGACACGATTATCGCTTCAACAGACATGGTCGCCGCCGACGCATACGCGGTCTCCATCTTTGAATGGTACGGGAAAAAATTTAAGCCAAGACAGATTCGTCATATCCGTGAGGCCCATAAGCGGGGACTGGGCCGTATGGATGTGGAAAATCTGAATGTCAAGGCCATCGATTTATGATCACATTCTGGCGGGCCATACAGGTCATAAGCCTTATCCTCTTTCTCACATTACTGGCTTTGGCTATTTCCTCAGTGTTTACTCCTACACCGCTTGATCTTTTCCTGCTGCTTGATCCTGCCCTGATTGTTTTTACATCCATAAGCGCCAGGATATTTTCTGCCGCCTTTATCCCGGCATTGCTGGTCCTCATCGTTACGCTCTTCTTCGGGCGGATCTTCTGCGGTTATATATGTCCCATGGGCACAACCCTTGATGGAACGGACAAACTGTTTGGAACGACAAGCAAGAAACAGCCGGAAACGGGAAAGCTCCGTCTGTTAAAATATATTATACTCTTCTTTTTATTAGGGGCATCCTTGCTTGGCGTATCCTTCGTATTCGTGGCTGCACCTCTTTCTCTCATAACCCGGTTCTATGGTCTCCTTGTTCATCCTGTTCTTGCTTTCCTTTCCAATGAAATACTGAGTCTCGTCCAGCCCCTGGCAGAGTGGTTGGGTATGGATACCGTTATCTTCATGCAAATCACCACACCGCGCTTTGCCACTCAGCTTTTTATTTTAGCCTTTTTCGGGGCACTTTTTGTTTTAGCCAAGGTTTCACCCCGCTTCTGGTGCCGCAATCTTTGTCCTTCCGGCGCCCTCATGGCCCTGTTGTCTAAGAAGCCCATGATCCGACGGTGCGTGTCTGATGATTGCACGGACTGTGGAAAATGCGCCAATTCCTGCCCCATGAGCGCGATTATGACAGAAGACTCTCGCGTTACCCTGCATGAAGAGTGTATTGTATGCCGGACTTGTCAAAATACCTGTCCTGAAAATGCCATCTCCTTTGACAGGGTAAGAAGTGAACAAGTGTTTGAGAAGCAGCAGTTCTCTTTGACCCGACGCCAATTTATATATTCAGGCCTGTTCGGGGCTGCCACGGCCACAGTCGGTCTCACCGGGCTGAATTCTCTTCACGGTAAGCCGGGGCCCGGCCAGGTGGCCCCGCAGGGACTTATCAGGCCGCCGGGCGCCCTGCCTGAAATGGATTTTCTGGCCCAATGCAGCCGCTGCGGCGAGTGTATGGCCGCCTGTCCTACGAATACCCTCCAACCCATCTGGCTCGACGCCGGATTCATGGGCCTTTTCAGCCCAGGTCTCAAC
>JAFDAP010000414.1 GCA_019313765.1 Deltaproteobacteria bacterium
CAGTAAAAAATAAGGTATGCCTTTACGCGTGGGTTGATGTATTCGAATCTATAGTTTGCACTTCCCGTGATCTGAAAAGGAAAGAGATTATTAAAAAGGGTGACGTTTATTTGGCAAGAAAAAATATCTCCCATATGCCTCCAAACACCATAAGTGAATTGAACAAGGCGGTAGGGCTCATGGTAAAACATACTGTGAAAGCAGATACCTGCCTTAAAGCATGGATGCTGGAAAAGCCTTCCATCGTAGAAAGGGGGGACATAGTAACTATCTTAGCGGAATCAGGCGGCCTAAGGGTGACTGTCCCTGGTAGAGTCTTAGAAAAAGGGTACTTAGGCGAGCTTATAAAAGTTCAAAATGCAATGAGCAAAAAAGAGGTATACGCTAAGGTAATTAATAACTTAACTGTAATGGTACGTTTTTAGAGGAGAAAAATGGTTCCCAAAAAATTTGCATTTTTATTCGTGACGATTGTTTTCTTGGCCGGTTGTGCTGCCTTTCCGTTAAGCACGTCTCATGTTCCTGAAATAAAAAGGATCAAAGAGCCCCAATTTCCGGATTATAAACCCCCTAAAAGAGCGGAGGGGTCATTATGGTCGGAAATGAGCGGTATCAGCCTTTTTCCTGACAGGAGGGCAAGAAAAATAGGAGATATTGTGATTGTAAGGATTGTGGAGGATCCGGAGGCGAAGCTGAATGCCAATACCAGCGCGAGCAGATCATCGACTGTAAACGCAAAGCTCAAGGTTCTGGGTTGGATGCAATACTTAGCCGAGAAATACCCCAGGCTTGCCCAGAAACCAAGTGAAGACGACCTGATAAATGCGAGCTTGAGTTCAAAGTCCGATGGGAAGGGTTCCAGTGACAGGGACGGACATGTAAAGGCATATATTTCCGCTGTGATTGTAAAGGTCCTTCCCAACGGAAATTTCTACATAAATGGAAAGAGAGAAATCAAGGTCAATCATGAAACACAGTATATAGCCCTGTCAGGCATAATAAGGCCGGAGGACATAAGCCCATCAAACGAGATCGCTTCCACATATGTGGCTGATGCCAGAATATGTTATGCAGGTATAGGTCCACTGGCAGACAAGCAAAAACCTGGCTGGTTAGGGAGGGTACTTGATCATGTCTGGCCGTTCTAAGTTTTTATTGCTGATTATTTTAGCCTTTATTCTCTTTTCATCCTCTGCCGGTGAGTCGGCCAGGATAAAGGATATTGTCTCGATTAAAGGTATCAGGACAAATCAGCTTTTTGGGTATGGTCTGGTCATTGGCCTGAATGGCAGCGGTGATAAAGGGGGGACAAGTTTTACCATTCAGGGCCTTGCCAATATGCTGGAACATATGGGGATTCATGTTAATGCAGCAGATCTTAAGGTGAGCAATGTTGCCGCAGTAATGGTTAACGCCACACTTCCGCCATTTGCCAGGATAGGGAAAAGGATTGACGTAACCTTATCCTCCATTGGCGATGCCAAAAGCCTGCAGGGGGGGACCCTTCTTCTAACTCCCTTGGAAGGTGTTGATGGCAAGGTATATGCCCTCGCCCAGGGGGCCGTATCCGTTGGTGGTTTCAGCGCCGGTGGGGCGGCGGGTGGAGGTGTTACAAAAAACCATCCTACCGTAGCGAGAATAAGTGGAGGAGCTACAGTTGAAAGAGAAATCCCTTTGTCGCTCAAAAACAGGCAGGAATTAACCATTATTTTAAACGATCCGGATTTTAGCACGGCTTCGAGGATTGCTGGCGTGATTAACTCGCGATTGGGAGATGACCTTACCCGACCGATAGACTCCGGTACCTTGAAATTCAGGATTCCCCCTAAATTTCAGGACAGGGTGGTTGACCTGATTGCTCAAATTGGCAGCCTCGATGTAGTTCCTGACGCCGTGGCAAAGATTATAGTCAGTGAGAGGACCGGCACAGTAGTAATTGGGGAAAATGTCAGAATCTTAAAAGTTGCTATTGCCCATGGAAACCTGAGCATTCAGATAAAAGAATCAAAAGAGGTCTCACAACCCGTTCCCTTTGCGCCATCAGGTAAGGGGGCCGCTCCAGCACAAATGGAGGGAGGCGTAGTAGTTGCCCCGGGGGGAAGCACAGTTGTTTCCCCAGAGAGCGATTTAACGGTCTCTGAGGACAAAAACCGGCTTCTCCTGATTCCGGAGGGAAGAACAATTGGCGAGTTAATAAGGGCCCTAAATGCAATTGGCGTTACTCCCAGGGACCTGATCACTATTTTGCAGGCCATGAAGGCGGCCGGCGCTCTCCAGGCGGAATTGGAAATTATATAAGGAGAATAAGTATGTTGAAAGGGATTTCATCGGATGCGGTTTTAGCGGGATCTCATAATGATATATCCCCTGACAGGCTCAAAAAGGCCTGCAACGAATTCGAATCCATCTTTATTACCTATATGTTGAAATCAATGAGGACAAGTATTGCTGGAGATGGCGTTTTTTTGAACAATAATGCCGGTAAAATTATTAGATCGATGTTCGACGAAAACCTTGCCTTGGGGATTGCAAAGGGCGGGGGTATAGGTCTTGGAGACATGCTTCTTGAACGATTAAAGATATAAAATCGTTTCGCGATTTTATTAAACGCGGCTACGCCGCTCTCAAAAAATGTAAACGCAAAAACAATCAAGTTACTATCATGATGTGTCGATAAATAGTTAGAGACCTTTGAAAAATGCTCAATTTTGTTCAAGTTCAAGGAAGGCGAAAATTTTAACCACAGGAATACATTGAGTATTTCGAGGATTAAAATTTGAGCCTGACGCAGAAATTG
>JAFDAP010000415.1 GCA_019313765.1 Deltaproteobacteria bacterium
TTTTCCGGGCACTGAAGGAAATAGCCTACCATTTTATCAGCGCACTGCCCCAGGTCAATCCCCCTCCGAAAACGGGAAGACAGATCAGATCACCCTTTTTGACGCTTCCGACCTCAACCGCTTCAGCAAGGGAAATGGCGCAGGAGGCAGAGGAGATATTACCGTATTTTTGAAGGGTCACGTAAAATTTCTCAAAGGGGATTTTTAAGGTCTTGGCTATGGACAGGAACATCCTCATATTTGCCTGGTGGGGAATAAACCAGTTGATATCCTCTACTGCCACGTTGTTGAACTGAGCGGCTTCTTTGATGGACTCGATAAAATGTCTTACCGCCACCCTGAAACTGGCATTGGCCTCGATCAATTGGAGGGTGTGAAGACCTTTATCCACACTTTCATGGGAGATAGGGGTTGTCTTGGACCCACCGCCCGGCATTAAAAGGTCCTGGCCGTTTTTCCCATCCGTGTGGATATGCGTGGACAGAATCTCGTGGCCCTCTTCACCTAAGGTTAAAACAGCGGCGCCTGCCCCGTCACCCCAGAGGATACAGGTGACCCGATCCGTCCAGTCAAGGGTCCTCGTCATAACCTCGGATGCAACCACAAGGATATGTTTCCATGTCCTGTTTTTGAGATACTGTTCCGCTATATTCAGACCGAATATAAAACCGGAACAGGCTGCCGTAACATCAAACGTAACGGCCTGGGGCGCGTCCAGTTTTGCCTGAAGCCAGTTGGCGGCGGAAGGACAGCAGGTGTCCGGGGTGATGGTGGCTACGATGATAAGGTCAATATCTTTGGCCGTCATACCGGCCATGTCAAGGGCCTTGAGAGATGCCTCACGGGCCAGATCCGCAGTATTTACGTCCGGATCTGCAATCCTTCTCTCACTCACGCCGGTCCGCTGAACTATCCATTCATCCGTGGTGTCAAGACCCATTTGCTGTAAATCAACATTGGTCAGGACCTTTGGCGGCACATAAAAACCAGTCCCCAAAATTCTTATGGACTCCATAGGTTATTCGTTCTCCGCAGATATACCGAGTTCTTTTTCCTTTGCCGCAACAACCAACAGTGTCTTGATAACCGTATCCGGGACCAGGCTCATGGAATCGATGCCGCACTCCACCAGAAATTCTGCAAAATCGGGAAAATCACTGGGGGCCTGTCCGCAGATGCCGATCTTTTTCCCCCTTTGCTTGGCCACATCAATCACCTGCTTTATCAACCGCTTTACCGCATCGTTTCTCTCGTCATAGATATGGGAGACCAGGGCGGAATCCCGGTCAAGACCAAGGGCAAGCTGGGTCAGATCATTGGAGCCTATGGAAAAGCCATCAAAGATGTCCGCGAATTGATCAGCGCAGATCACGTTGCTGGGTATTTCGCACATCACGTAGACCTCAAGGCCGTCCTCGCCCTGGACAAGACCGAACTTTTTCATAATCTCGATCACCTTTTTGCCTTCCTCGGGCGTTCTGCAGAAAGGGATCATCACCTTGATATTGGTAAGGCCCACCTCGCTGCGGGCCTTGTGAAGGGCAATGCACTCAAGCTCAAAGGCAGGCATGTATTTTTCGTCATAATAACGTGAGGCCCCGCGCCAGCCTATCATGGGATTACTCTCAGTGGGTTCATAAAGGTACCCGCCAAGAAGGTTTTCATATTCATTGGTCTTGAAGTCGGAAAGACGCACAATCACATCATTGGGATAAAATCCTGCCGCGATCCGGCATACTCCTTCTGCGAGTTTGTCAATAAAAAACTGCCGTTTGTTATCATAGACCGCTGTAATCTGGTCGATGTTGTAAATAACGCCTGCTATTTTCTGATCGTTCTGGGCCTTTTCCTTTAACTTATCATATTCGAGAAGGGCAAGAGGATGGATGCCGATGTGAGAGTTAATAATGAACTCCTCCCTTGCCAACCCCACCCCTGCATTGGGGATCATGCCCTGGGAGAACGCCTTTTCCGGCATGCCCACGTTCATCATGATCTTGGTCCGCGTTTTGGGCAGCTCCTCTAAGTTGAATTTATCCACTTTAAACTTCAGAAGACCCCTGTAGACATGCCCCGTCTCTCCCTCGCAGCATGAAATAGTCACTTCCTCCCCGGTCTTGATCAGTTCATCCGCGTTTCCCGTGCCGATGACACAGGGAATGCCCAATTCACGTGAAACAATGGCCGCGTGACAGGTGCGGCCCCCCTTATTGGTTACAATGGCGGAAGCGATTTTCATGATCGGCTCCCAGTCGGGATCGGTCATGCTCGTGACCAGGACTTCCCCTTCATTGAACTGATCCATTTCAAGGGTTGAGTGGATCAAATGGGCCACTCCCTGGCCGATCTTGGTACCAACGGCTGTCCCGGTGGCCATGATCTCTCCTTTTTCAAGGAGCCGGTAATTTTCATAAGTATTCGCATCCAGTTGAGAATGAATGGTCTCGGGCCTCGCCTGAACAATATAAAGCTCGCCCGTGCCCACATTCACACCGTCCCCGTCCTTTGCCCATTCAATATCCATGGGCTTGAAATATCCGGCTTCCTCGCTGTAGTGATCTTCAATGATGCAAGCCCATTCGGCAAGCTTGAGAGCTTCATCGTCATCCAGCACATAACGGTGTCTTTCAGGCAATGTGGTAGCCACGTTTCTTACGGTTGCATCATCTTCCATGGAATAGACCATCTTGATATCCCTGTCCCCTACCTTGCGGCTGATGATGGCACGTTTGCCCTGCTTTAGAGCGGGCTTAAACACATAAAACTCATCGGGATTGACCACACCCTGCAC
>JAFDAP010000416.1 GCA_019313765.1 Deltaproteobacteria bacterium
GCCTACGGCCGTTTTGGCCTTGCCGCCCCCGCTCAAAGTCCGGGATCTTCGACTTGCCCTCAAAACTTTCGCTTGATCTCGTTACGAAGCCATTCTCGGACAGCCTCATAGACATTTTCGAAGTTTTGAGATAAATTTGAAGGGGCTTGACATGTTTAAAAGATTCCAAAAAAACCGAGCAAGTTCTTTTCAGGGTCAGAAAAAAGAAGGGAAAGAATCCATTCAAACCCAGTGCCCGGTACATGGCAATCAAGAAAACAAGGAAAATACTCCTAAGCGGCGAGAGAGGATTAAGATAGATCTTTTGATTCATGATCTTAAGGTTCCCCTGGCAGTGATTCAAGCGGGTCTTACCTCATTACTGGAAAGGCAAGAAAAATACGGACCCCTTACAGAATGGCAGGAAAAGGTCTTGACACGGGCTCTGAGGAACACCAGGGTTACCCAGACCCTTGTTGGCGATGCCCTGGAATTGGGAAGATCCAGGGCGGGGATTGTTAACTTATCAAATTGCAGAATTTCGGATGTTGTCACGGAGACCCTGGTGGAAGTTTTCGACCTTGCGGACGACCGAACCGCTGAAAAGATAAAAAAATGCAATGAATTCAAAGAATTAAGACAGATGTTGGATGAAAAGGACGTCAGTCTTTTAATAGATGAAAACCTCTGGTGTCAGGATGCCTGTCTGGATGAAGTAAAGATATCGCAAATATTGCGGAATCTTCTGGGTAATGCATTGAAATATCGAAAAAAGCGGGTGGAATTAAGGGTCGAGAGAACTGATGTCTCCCTTGTCTTATCCGTAAAAGATGATGGTGATGGAATACCTTCGGCCTATCACAAAAAAATATTTGAGTGCTATTTTCAGATGGATGGCGTAGATGCGTGTCCGGTCAGAGGCCATGGATTGGGCCTGGCCGGTGTGATGGTGCTGGTGGAGGATTTGGGTGGCAAATTGTTTCTTGATAGCGATGAGGGTCAGGGTGCAAGGTTCCTGGTTAAGCTCCCCCTTGGGCACACTCCCCCTGAATAGGTAAACGTTTCCATCAACAGGCTACATAATTTTTTCTATTTCCTCTTTTGAGACTTGATATGTCTTATCGAAATCCTTCCAGAATTCTTCATGTTCCTTTCTCCACCCGGTCCCGAATTTCTTGTCAAAAAATGGTTTGAGCCTGGCAAACCAGGTGCCTCTTTTTTCGGTTTCCTTGTCCCGGGCTACCAATATATCAGACAGGTAGGTAGTGATATCAGATATCTTATCCTTGGGAACATAAGACTGGGCCCCCCCTTTGATGGATCTTACCAGATTATCAGCGCTTAGCGCATGTGCTGTGAGCATTAATGCAGGTATACCTTTCCGGTTTGCCAATTCGAGAAGGTCATAGCCCCTTACCCCCATTATATCAAGGACTGCCACATCGTAAGGGTTAGTATTGAGAAACTTTTCTGCCGTCTCAAAATCCGGAGCAGTGTCAATCAAACACATATCCAGTATTTCCTTCAACGTTTCCAGTATATCAGGCTCATCATCTACGACCAGAATTTTCTTCCCGTTCAGTATTTCCTCCATGTTATACCCTCCATATGGAATAAAGATTCTTAAACGGATATCAGCGCGATGGGTAATCACCTGATCGCACTTTTATGATGCTGTTTAAATCGCAATATTGTATACACCTGATACGTATTTTTAGTCAACAGTTTTTGAGGTTGTCCCCTAAACGAACAACTTCCAGGCCTTTACAAGGGCCGTTAGGGTTGACATCGCAAAGTACATCTCATAATTTGTAAACAAACAGACATGAAAAGGGGGCCAGGATCATGGATTTTGTTGAAAAAGCGAAAATCAGACTGGAACACTGGATTACGCACAATGATCATCATGAGGAGGGGTACGAGATGTTCGTTGAGCAATTAGAGGAGGCTGGAAAGAAAGAGAGTGCGGAACATGTACGAAAAATGGTCGAGTTTACAGGCAAGAGCACCGATTGCCTAAGGGAAGCCCTGAAGGCCCTTGAACAGTGAACAGATCATATTCATACGCAGAGGGTTATAATGTGTGAAGCACATGCGTTTATTTTAAAAAACGGCAAGGAAGAAAAGGTCCTGGAAGATGTTGACCTGGTTGAATTGGATGATGATGAGGTGAAACTCGTCAGTATTTTCGGTGAGCAAAAGATCCTTAAGGCCAGGCTTAAGTTTTACAATAATACTGCAAGAAAGATTCTTTTTGAGCCGATTTAGGGTTTATTGCCCAGGAATAGGACAGGAGGGAAGGTGTGAAGCTGGGACTCGTCTCGGATACCCACGATAATGTTCCCATGGTCAAAAGGGCAGTGGAGGTCTTTAACCGGGAAAATGTGGGCATGGTTTTGCATGCAGGCGATTACGTGGCCCTCTTTTCCCTCAAACCGTTCTTTGCCCTGGAGTACGATTTTTCGGGTGTCTGGGGAAACAATGACGGTGATAAGATCGCCGTGCAAAAGATGGCCCAGGGGAAGATCATGGAGTCTCCTAATGTTGAGACCTATGGTGGAAAAAAGATCCTATTGGGGCACTATTTTGAGACTTTAGCGACGCTTATCTCATCGCAGGTATTCTTTCTGATAATTTACGGCCATACACATCGCCCTGAAATCAGGAAAGTGGGTGGAACCTTAGTCGTCAACCCCGGAGAGTGCGGGGGGTGGGTATACGGGAGATCAACCGTGGCCGTATGCGACCTTGAAAACCAGACCGCAGAGATAGTGGAGCTTTGAAAGGCGAAAAAATGGAAAAATTGATTGAA
>JAFDAP010000417.1 GCA_019313765.1 Deltaproteobacteria bacterium
AGAAAACTGCCCGGTCACCAATCAAGTAATCACGATTTAATATTTCAGGCTTTTGAAAAAATTTGACAGGATAACAGGATAAACAAGATTGATGGACTCGTAAAAAGACGAAAAATTCTCTTTTTCGTCATTCCGTCCCGGATCGGGGTCCGGGATGACGGCCAAGCCGGAATCCAGTCTTTCCAATAGGTTCTGGACTCCGGCTTTCGCCGGAGTGACGTATTTTGGGACTTTTTACGATTTCGTCAAGATTAAGTCTCACTTCAAATATCCTGTAAATCATAAAAGAATCATAAACGTAGAGATGAAATCAAACGCAAAATAAAGGATTTAGATGTGGATTAACAGGATAAGCTTAGATGATTTTAATCCTGAATATCTTGCCAATCCTATCAAATAATTTTCAAGGAAGTAAATACATATGGAAGATAGTGTTCAAATCGATTGGCAGGAAATAGATACGATTATTGAAAAGTATAAGTCGGATCATGAGGCGCTGCTCATGATCATGCAGGACATCAGTGACATTTACAACTATGTTCCGCCGGAGGCAGTCCTTGTTCTGGTAGATAAGTTAGGGGTCAAGAAAAGTCTGATTTACAGCGTGGCGACCTTTTATAAGACCATCAGTTTGGAGCCGCGAGGGAAATACATTATCAACGTTTGTACCGGAACCGCATGCCACGTTAGAGGGGCGGATAAGGTCATGGATGCGTTACACGAAAAACTGAAAATCAAGGAAGGTCAAACAACCGACGACCTTCGCTTTACCTTAGAGGCGGTTCGTTGCGTCGGGTGTTGCGCCTCCGGACCTGTTATTACGGTAAATCAAGAAACCTATGGTGGTCTTGATCGTTCCAAAGCTGTAAAAGTTATTGAAGAGTACGAACGAGATGCCTCTTAACGGGCCAGGGAGCAACGGGGGTTTTATAAGTACATGACACGATTGGAAAACAGAGAGGCGCTGACACAGCTAAGAAAGTCAGTTCAAGACAGGGGTCCTGGCGGCAAGAGAAAACTCATTTCACTTTGTGCTGGTTCGGGCTGTGCCGCTTACGGAACCTCGAAAGTTCATAAGGCGCTGATAGAAGAGCTGACCAGGCAGGATCTCCAGGACAAAGTGGAGGTCAAGCTGACGGGCTGTCACGGTTTCTGTGAAAAAGGGCCGATCATGGTCCTCCATCCCGAAGGCATTTTTTATCCACAACTCAAGGAGGAGCACATCCCGGACATAGTTGAAAAAACCATTAAAAACGGAGAACTGGTCGATCGTCTTATTTTTAAAGATCCTTCCACTAAAAAGAAGATTACCCATGAACGGGATATCCCCTTTTATAAACTGCAGCAGAGGACGGTTTTCGGTAACAACGGGATGATTGATCCCACCAGCATAGAAGATTATATCGCAGTTGGTGGGTACGGGGCCCTTGAAAAGGCCCTCCTGGATATGACGTCTGAAGAAATTATCGACCAGATAAAAAAGTCCGGTTTGAGGGGCCGCGGTGGTGGTGGATTCCCCACGGGTGTCAAGTGGGAGTCATGCCGCAAACACGAAGGGAACAGGTATGTAATCTGTAATGCGGACGAAGGAGATCCGGGCGCCTACATGGATCGAAGCCTTTTAGAAGGTAACCCTCATAGTATCATCGAGGGCATGATTATCGGAGCAATAGCCATCGGGTCCCATGAGGGATATATCTACGTAAGGCACGAATATCCATTGGCAGTAAAAAATCTGACCATTGCCCTCGAAAAAGCAGAAGAATTGGGTCTTTTGGGTAAAAACATTCTCGGCTCCGGATTTGATTTTGATATTCGTATCAGCCGTGGAGGGGGCGCCTTTGTGTGCGGCGAGTCCACTGCCCTGATGGCCTCTCTCGAAGGTCAACCGGGCAGACCCAGGGCAAAATACATCCACACTGTTGAAAAGGGATTCCGACAAGGCCCTTCCAACCTTAACAATGTGGAAACCTGGGCCAATGTACCGGTCATTATCAATAACGGCGCGGACTGGTATGCTTCAATAGGCACGGAAAACAGCAAGGGGACCAAGATATTTTCGCTTGTTGGAAAAGTAGTCAATACAGGTTTAGTGGAAGTCCCCATGGGCACCACCCTGCGCACCATTATCTATGACATTGGGGGCGGCACACCCAGAAAGAAAAGATTCAAGGCCGTTCAGACCGGGGGACCTTCCGGAGGATGCATCCCGGAACAATTCCTGGATCTGGGTGTGGATTTTGATGAACTGACGAAGGTTGGTTCCATCATGGGATCAGGTGGAATGATCGTTATGGATCAGGACACCTGCATGGTGGATGTGGCCCGATATTTCCTGGATTTCCTGAAGGAAGAATCCTGCGGTCAGTGCAACCCCTGCCGGGAGGGAATTAAAAGATCATTGGAGGTCCTCAATGACATTTGCGAGGGGAACGGCAGGGAAGGAGATATCGAACTTCTTCAAGAGTTGGGCAGCATGATACAGAAGTTCTCCCTATGCGGGTTGGGAACCTCGGCCCCAAATCCGGTACTCACGACAATACGATATTTTCGTGATGAGTATGAAGCCCATATCAGGGACAAAAAATGCCCGGCAGGCGTGTGCAAAGCCCTTTTCCATTACGAAATCAATGAAGATACATGTAACGGCTGCCATCTGTGTGCGCTTAAATGCCCGGAGGAGGCCATAACGGGAGAAAAGAAAAAGACCCATGAAATAGATCAGGATAAGTGTATTAAATGCAGCATCTGTTATGATGCATGTAAGTTTGATGCTGTT
>JAFDAP010000418.1 GCA_019313765.1 Deltaproteobacteria bacterium
TTTTCTATCGACTGATGGAACTAGCGGTCTGCACTGCGTCAACGCCTTATCGGGCTCTTGTTGATGAAACACAAAAAAATAGGAGCGACTTGCTCTAAATGGATACCCCCTAATAACAATTACCGAAATTCAAAATTACAAACCGGCTTTGGTTATTGGTATTTAGAATTTGAGATTTGGAATTTTTCTCCAATATAACCGAACCCTTCCGGGAAACCAAGTCAGTTTTGGTCATTGGATATTGTGATTTGAAATTTACTTGGAATTTGGTGCTTGGAATTTGGGATTTGCAATACTTTGTGAACTGTTATGTCCTTTTCACTTTAGAGAGCGACTTCTATTTGAAGTGTAATCATGGTCCGCGATATAACGGAAATAAAACATCGAATTCTTGAAGATCCCTACCTCCATGTAGTTCTTTACCAACCTGAAATACCAGCCAACACAGGAAACATTGCCCGCCTGTGCGCCGCCGCAGAAATACGACTGCACCTGATATATCCCCTTGGCTTCAAGGTGGATGACAAGCATCTCAAGAGGGCAGGATTGGACTACTGGCACGAGGTTGATATCCGCCACCACGAAAGTTTTGAATCGTTCTTAAAGACTAAGGACGGAAAGGGAAATCTTCTCCTGTTCAGCCGGCATGCATCCAGGGTTTATACGGAGGCAAAGGTAAGCCGTGGTCATTACCTTTTGTTCGGCAGGGAGACCTTAGGACTGCCATCGCACATAAGAGAAGCGTATCCCTGTTATGCCATCCCTATCTGGGGAAAGGTCCGAAGCCTGAACCTCTCCACGACCGTGGGAATAACGGCTTATCACTATCTACATCAAATGGAAAGGTTTTAGGGCTTGAGAATGCTTTGAGAATGTGTATCTTCTACTCTTCAGGTTCACGGTTCAAGCCCGCCCTGGTGCGACGTAACGTGCGTTTTAAAAAGGTTCTTCTGAACACTATGCCCAGGGATTCTATGAAAAGTACTGCTAAAACAGGTCTGGGCCAGGGGTTAAAAAACGATGAACATAGACCAGTATAAAAATAAGGCAACCAACCGTGAACTATGAACCGTGAACCTGATAACCTCAGTAGTTACGAGGAGGAAACAGGATGGCATTACATAAGTTGGCAGGCAAACACGCTCCTAAATCCATGTTAGTGAATGTCCCGGAACTCGTTTCTTCATATTATACGAATGAACCGAGCGGTCCGGTCGCCTTCGGGACCTCCGGGCACAGGGGTTCCTCCCTGAAAGGCACTTTTAATGAAATGCATATCACTGCAACCGCACAGGCTATCTGTGAATACAGGATAACAAAAGGAATAACCGGGCCACTGTTTCTGGGTTTTGATACCCATGCGCTTTCAGCGCCTGCTTTTAGAACCGCATTGGAGGTTTTTGCCGGGAATGGGGTTGAGGTGGTTATCCATGCAAAAAATGAATACACCCCTACACCGGTTATTTCTCATTTGATATTGGGACACAATAGAGGAAAATCAAAGGGATTTGGCGATGGGGTTGTTATTACGCCCTCCCACAATCCTCCCGGGGATGGCGGTTTCAAGTACAATCCCCCTCATGGCGGTCCTGCTGATGTTGATGTTACCCTGTGGATTCAGGAAAGGGCAAACCGGTTGATAGATGCCGGGGGTTCGGGAATCAAAAGAATGCCCTATGAAAAGGCCCTCAAGGCCGATACAACCCACGAACAGGATTTTATCTCGCCGTTTGTTAGCTCTTTAGTTGAAGTGATAGACATGGAAGCGATTCAAAAAGAGGGGATTCGAATCGGGGCGGATCCCATGGGCGGGTCCGGTGTCCATTACTGGATGCCTGTTGCCGAGACCTACAATCTCAATATCGAAGTTGTTAACCCGGATGTCGATCCCACATTCGGGTTTATGACCGTTGATTCAGACGGGGAAATACGAATGGACTGTTCCTCTGTCTATGCAATGGCAGGCCTGATCGCCATGGCAGATAAATTTGATATCGCCTGGGGAAATGATACTGATTTTGACAGGCACGGTATTGTTTGTTCATCAGGTCTTATGAACCCCAATCATTACCTGTCCGTTGCCATCTGGTATCTGTTTCGGAACAGACCCGAATGGGCGAAGGACCTGAAAGTGGGCAAGACGCTGGTAAGCAGCAGCATGATTGACAAGGTCGTTACCGCTTTTGGGAGGAAGCTTTATGAGGTCCCTGTGGGATTTAAATGGTTTGTTAATGGCCTGTTGGACGGAACAGTGGCCTTTGGAGGTGAGGAAAGTGCAGGGGCTTCTTTTCTGCGCAAGGATGGCTCCGTCTGGTCAACCGACAAAGACGGGTTTATCCTCACCCTGTTGGCTGCCGAAATATTGGCAAAAACCGGTAAAACACCTGCTGAAATTTATCACAACATCCTGGTCCCCGAGTACGGAGAACCTTACTACAAAAGATCGGATGGTCCCATTACAAAGGAACAGAAATCCTTATTAAAGGCCCTGTCCCCTGATTCAATCAAAGCGCCTGCCATGGCAGGGCTGTCTGTTACTGCCGTTATGACTAAGGCCCCTGGAAACGATGCTGACATAGGAGGCGTTAAGGTAGTACTGGAAGATGGGTCGTGGTTTGCAATGAGACCATCAGGAACAGAGCCTAAGATGAAGGTCTATGTCGAAAGTTATGGAGGGGAAGCACTCTGGCAGAAAATCCATGACGAGGCATTACCACTTATATTTGGGCGGGGATAAACCCTGCCCCTACTCAAAAACATTTTCTTAAACACTA
>JAFDAP010000419.1 GCA_019313765.1 Deltaproteobacteria bacterium
GCCGAGCTTATCCGGTGTTCATCTGTCTTTGACGATGCGGGAAATTTCTGCCCGGCCTTCAATGACATCACAGAAAAAGTGGAAGTTGATCAGGTTATCTTGGCAATAGGCCAGGCTGCCGATCTTTCCTTTGCTGATGACAATGTCCCCTTGAAAATCGAAAGGGGTCTGCTAAGCATTAATGAGGAAACCCAGCAAACCGATATGCCCGGTATCTTTGCAGGTGGTGATGTGGCAGGGGGTCCTGGTGCCATAATTGATGCCATTGCAGCCGGACGCAGGGCCGCAACCTCCATTGATAAATTCTTGGGCGGTGACGGCGTAATTGACGAGACCCTTGCCCAAAAGCCCGATTCCCAGTCCTACGACGGAAAAAGAGAAAGGGGATTTGCAGACCTACTGAGGGCCGAGATACCCACCCTGCCCCTTTCAGAAAGACATGACGGCTTTGCGGAAGTTGACCTCAGTTTTGACGATGACCAGGCCATAAACGAGGCAAACAGGTGCCTCCACGGCTTTGCGGAAGTTGACCTCAGTTTTGACGATGACCAGGCCATAAACGAGGCAAACAGGTGCCTCCAGTGTGACTTAGAACTCCGTTTGGCACAACACAGCGGCCCTTTACAAGGGTAATTTTGATGGTCTCGTAAAAAGTCTCCAAGGCCGTCACTCCGGCGAAAGCCGGAGTCCAGAAGTAGTTGATATTACAATTGTAGTTTTTACTTTTTGTGCATTTTGCGCCTTTTTGCGGCTATATCAATTTTGGCCCCGAAAACATTTCCCGTATCCGAAAATTATACATCTATTTTGTAAAAATGACTTGCAATTTTACAAAATAGATGTATAATTGCACCATGAAAAATCCTTATATAAATCGATTGCTCAAAGTCCCGGAACGTTCTTTTTTCCTTTTCGGCCCCAGGGGGGTTGGAAAAACCACATGGCTTAAACAAGTCCTGCCGGATGCCCTTTTTTTTGACCTTCTTGACACCTCTTTATACTTAGATCTATCTCAAAGGCCGCACAACCTGGAGCCGATGGTTGGCACCCTGCCAGCGGATTCATGGGTGATTATTGATGAGATACAAAAAATTCCCGACCTCCTTGATGAAGTTCACCGGCTGATTGAAACAAAAGGCTGGAGGTTTGCCTTGTCCGGTTCTTCAGCGAGAAAGTTACGCCGTGGCGGGGTAAATCTTTTAGGAGGAAGGGCCGTTACCCGCAATCTTGCCGCCTTTTCCTATCAGGAACTGGGAGATGCCTTTGATATTGAGTTTTCACTCCAGTGGGGATTTCTGCCATATGTCCAACTCGACCGGGAAAATGCCCCCGATATCCTGAATTCTTATGTCAACACTTATATCAAGGAAGAGATCAGGGAGGAGGGCCTAATAAGAAGCCTGCCCCCATTTTTGAGGTTTTTAAACATTGCAGGCCAGTTAAACGGTCAACTGGTCAACGGTCAGAATATTTCTCGTGAGGCCGGAGTACCAAGAAGCAGCGTGGACGTCTATTTCTCAATCTTAGAGGATACACTTCTTGGGTATTTTCTTCCTGCATACCGGCCGAACGTTAAGGTCAGGGAGCAATCCCACCCGAAATTTTACTGGTTTGATCCGGGAGTTGCCAGGGCCGCAGCAGGCCTTCTCTTTGAACCGGCTGACAGGCTCTGGAAAGGCATTGCCCTGGAAAATATGGTTTACCATGAGTTAAGAGTTCACAACCTTACCCGGAACAAAAACCGGAACATATCCTTTTACCGGACAGGCAGCGGGGTTGAAATTGATTTTATTATCGAGACAAAGAAGAGACGGCCGTCATCAAATGCTCACGTTGTCTGCCTGGAAGTAAAAATGGCGGAAAAATGGAACAGGAGTTGGGAACGTCCCATGCGTTCTTTGAGCAGCTCGGGCCGTATTCATGTGGACAGGATGTTTGGCATCTACACGGGCAAAAGGGCATATCACTTTGATGGTATAGATGTCCTGCCGGTACAGGATTTTTTAGAACGTCTGCATCAAGGGGAAGTCTTTTGATACAGCGAACTGAGTCTGGCACAACAGGCCCTTAACCATGATGATAGAAGATCAGCACATCTCCCAAAGATAATTGACTTAACTTGGTTTTTCGCCCATAATCATGTCACCTTTGTCTGTTTTATTCGATTTGTAAATGGAATATTCCAACTGAATTGACCAAAATTAGGCAACTGAAACCCCATAGCAGCCGTGAAGCGGCTCAGTTCAATCCAAAGTTGGGACCGCAAGAATATCAGTCTAATTGACTGAAATGATTGCTTCTGATATTTTACAAATTGGAGGTTGTTATTATGAAAGATGAACAATTGCTTGAACGCATCGTGCTGAATCCAAAAGTTATGGTGGGTAAGCCTGTCATACATGGAACTCGTTTAACCGTCGATTTTATCCTTAACCTATTGGCGCATGGGGCGACGGAGAGTGAAATTCTGAATGAATACAAAGGACTCACCCATGAAGATATTCAGGCTTGTTTCCTTTTCGCCACCAATTCCCTCAAGAACACCGAATTTATGCCATTGATTGCGGAGTCTGTCTGATGCGATTCCTTGTGGATGAATGTACAGGCCCAGCAGTCGCAGAGTGGTTGCGCAATCAAAATCATGAAGTCTTTTCAGTATTTGAAGAGGCAAAAGGAATGGATGATGACGATATCATCCAAAAGGCACATGAAGAAAATTGGATTCTAATCACGAATGATAAAGACTTCGGAAAGAAGGTGTATAGATATGGCCGACTTCACAAAGGTGTTATCTTGCTTCGCCTTGACGATGAACGATCTTCATCAAAAATCCAGATACTCTCCCGCCTTCTCCAGAAATACCTTGAACGGCTGCCAGACACATTCGTAGTGGTCACCGAAAAGCAGGTTCGTTTTGCGCGAAGGTAAAAAAGACCAAGACGTCCCAACAAGTGGATGGGATAGGGTCGCCTATGAGAAAGTAAGTCAAGTAAAAAGAGCATTATTCACCAATGACTCTGAATCTTAGAGGATATAAAGAGGAACCGGATTAAAACCCCATAGAGCATAAACGCGGCTCAGTTCAATCCCGCTGTGGCGGGATAAACGGAATGAAGACAAGCTTCTCTCCGTTTACAATCTTTAACGATAGACTGGTAAATAATCCATGAAACGAAAGATAAAGACACCTGAGAGTCATCTTTTCCTAAAACCCGTTCGGCTTTACCTGGATGATTTGGAAAGATAAAGACACCTGAGAGTCATCTTTTCCTAAAACCCGTTCGGCTTTACCTGGATGATTTGGAAAGCATTGTAGAAATGATGAGGAGTCGCGGGTTTGAAGTTAAAATATCGGACAATGATTATGAATTTGATTCTTTAGAAGGTATTAAGGATTACAAAGGGACAAAGATTAACCTGCTCAATATAAATGGCAAAGGAGAAGGAACCCTGGCTGATATCTCTATTCACTTTTCGAAGAGAAATATATCTTTATTCCACCACGGGAGTGATGACG
>JAFDAP010000420.1 GCA_019313765.1 Deltaproteobacteria bacterium
CTTTGCGTGCGACCTTTTCTTTTCTCTCCGAGCCGTAGGCTTTACGAGCCGGAGGCCGGTTTATCCGGGTTAGGCCCCAGCATCCAGGGTACACTGGGTAAAATCGATCTCTTTACCACACCCGGAACAGGTGTGTGCCTTGTTGAACTCATCTGAAAAAATCTCTTTCTCTTTCCCGCAATTGGGGCAGTTACACGTAAAGACCTTCAGGTCTTTAAACTGTTCCCATCCCGGGCAGTGTTGGGGTGTAGTCATGATTGATCTCCTTTCGCCAGACTGGCATTTAAGATGCATTTAAGATGTACTCAGCTTCTTGCCTATTTCGCGACCATAATCCTGGGCCATCTGTGGTCCGCCGCCCAAAGCGGCAGACTTGAGCCTTAACGGCCCACTGACCATATCCATTTTAAGAATATTCTTCATTGTGTCAAAGATACGTCCCGGAGCCTCGCCGCTCCACCCAAAAGCACCGAAAGAACCGCCCACCTTTCCCTCCAGACCGGTCTTCTCGGCTAAGAAAAGCATGGTTTTCATCCCCTGCATCATCTCGCCATGATATGTGGGAGATCCAAACAGATAACCGTCATATCCATCGAGATCCGTCTCCTTCTTAACGCCTGTGACATTTACGACCTTTGCTTCTGATCCGCCAATGCGGATGCCTTCTGCGATCAGGTCGGCAATCTTCTGTGTTGCACCGGCCCTTGAGGCGTAGACAATCAATGCCTTTGCCATTGGTAACCTCCTATTCGCCTTTATCCTCTTCTATGGTTCCTCGATGTTTGGTTCCACAGAGAGGACAAAGGATGTCTATTTCTTTTTCGTCTCCGATAAACTTCTCCCGCAGTTTCTCGGGACCCAGAAAGCTTACATCCCCGCATGCACACTGGGGACATTCGGCCTTTACATTATATTTCTTTTTTGACATGACAAAACCTCCTCATTATTCTTAGAGATGCTAAAGCCTCGGATCCTGCCCGGTGTTACCGCAATCCGGGATGTAGCATGCTACATCGACAAATTCACATTTTTTTTTGCAAGATGGACATTCCTCTGGCGGTGTATCCGCCTTAAGGGCAAAGCCGCATTCCTTACATTTCCATTCTCCCATAATTTAATCTCCTTTCTGTTTTATCGCCAATACTTAACTGCCAGGGGGGGGGGTAAATACCCGCTGGCCAAGTTCCTGATCTCACTTATTTTAGCTTTTCCACAGACCGTGAAGAGAGCAGTACTCTCGAGCCGTGACCTGATCGGCCTGGATGTTGAAAGTAGCTTCAGGCGCTTCACCAGGATTCAGGAACTGTCGGTACGCCTTTCCGTCGGCGATGATTTCCACCCACTGGATATAATGCTTTTCCTCCATGGGATGGGCAACCTCCCCCACCTTCACCTTGAAGCCGTCCGCGGTCTTTTCCACTACCGGGACATGCTTCTCTTTGGCCGCATCCACGGTGTTTTCCTTCTGCAGAACCATCGGTTTCCCACAGCATACCAGTTCACCTTTGGCTCCGAACAACACCTCAACAATGTTGCCACACACTTCACACTTATAAACTTCCAATCTTTCTGCCATTTTTTTACCCTCCTCTATTGGTTGGTTGAGTAGTTAAGTAGTCGAGTAGATAATTACGCCTTGTCGGTCGAACCTGGTTCATTTTCCAATATCTTGCAGCTTTGCCAAGCGACTAATGAAGCGCCATAATTTTCGTTTATGTCATCAATCATCAATCGCCAATCAACAATCATCAGTCCTAATAGTTTTCACCTAACAATTCAAAATATGCCTGCGGATGCGCACAGGCAGGACATGCATCGAGCGCCTCTTTTCCTGTGTGCAGATACCCGCAGTTCCTGCAGCGCCATACTACCTCGGCGTCTCTCTTAAATACACGATCCGCTTCGATATTGGCTACAAGATCATTATACCGTTTTTCATGCTGTTTTTCGGCCACAGCAATTGCTTCGAAAACAGCGGCTATGGCGTCAAATCCTTCTTCCCTCGCAATATTTGCGAAACCCGGGTACATTTCTGTATGCTCATAGTTCTCGCCGGCCGCAGATGCCTTTAGATTATCCACGGTTTTTCCGATCACACCGGCAGGAAAGGCCGCTGTCACCTCCACCTCGCCGCCTTCTAAGAATTTGAAAAGCCTCTTAGCATGCTCCTTTTCCTGGTTTGCCGTTTCCTCAAAGATGGCCGAGATCTGAACAAGGCCTTCCTTTTTGGCCTGGCTGGCAAAATAGGTGTACCGGTTTCGCGCCTGGGACTCGCCTGAAAAGGCGGTTAATAAATTCTTCTCTGTTTGGCTACCCTTTAACTCCATAAGATTATACCTCCTTTAAAAACAGTTTGTATTGGATAAGATGTAACGGTTCACAGGTTCAAGGTTCAACGTTCAAGGTTATGGAAAAGACTGAAATTGGATCCCCGAAATCCTCGTAAAAAATACCGATTTTCCCACATCATTGCTACTCAACAAGATCTCTAATCGGCCGGTACAGAAAACTTTTTTTCCCGAAAGTGCACCTTGGCCCTCTGGCACCTTGGACAGGTGAGCTGATCCCGAAGCGCCTCAAAAGGGGTGCCTGGCTCACAACCGATCTCTTTGCATCCCTTTTCAGGCTCATACTTGTATCCACATGGGCATTGGTACAGATGCACCTTTTTCCATTGATTAGCCGTCATTACTTTAACTCCCCTCTGCCGATACGGATCCGGGTCCTACAAGGGGACGGAACGCTTTTTTGGTCGCCCC
>JAFDAP010000421.1 GCA_019313765.1 Deltaproteobacteria bacterium
AAGAATCAGAGTCCCAAGCACCGTGTGCAGTTCTTTTGTAGGACGGCCAAAATCATCGTCGAAGAAGGAGGCCACTTCGCCAACGGGAAGTTCGCAAAGGAGTTCTTTTTG
Organism: Deltaproteobacteria bacterium; assembly: GCA_019313765.1. Classification (GTDB taxonomy): domain Bacteria; phylum Desulfobacterota; class DSM-4660; order Desulfatiglandales; family Desulfatiglandaceae; genus JAIOSR01. The sequence goes on from JAFDAP010000421.1 coordinate 112, forward strand.
AAACAGACCGGCCCAAGACTGATCTAGCAGCTCTCGACGTTTGGGGCTTAGAAAACGCCATGGATCGAAAAGATCCTTCTGTTTATGGTCTTTAATATGTGTCATGCTTTTCACCTTCAATTTGATTAACATCTGGCTTTTTTTATACCAAAATGTAAAGCAAAAAGCAAGCAAAAAATGTATCTATTTATAATCATTTCAGTTACTTCAAAGGCTTGACTTTTTACGGACTTATCAATATTGATGAAGTCACAAAAAGGCACAAAGCTCAAAGCTGAAAGCGCAAAGGCGCGGAGATAAAGAGGAAAGAGGACTGAAATACCTGGGGATGATTGGATGATTAGGATGATCCCTGCGGGATTGGATGGGAAAGGAAAGACAGAAGTCGGAGGGTCTATTCGATATCGAGTACCAGCTTAAGGGATTCGACAACCTCTTTCATTCGATGTGGCGGCATGGTGCCAACCAACTGGGGTTTCTTTGTCTTAGGATCGTAAAATCTTTTAGGATCCAGGGAGCGCATTTGGAAACAGAGAAATACTGTATCTTTGGGAAGACCCGTCTCAACTGATGGCACTCGTACATTTGTGGGATAGTCCTTTGGCACCTTCCGTGCATCTGTGCCCACCACAATTGAAACAACAAGCGGTTGTTTGTTTATGGCGTCGCTTGATATTACGAGGACGGGCCTGCGGCCCGCCTGCTCTCGGCCTTTAATCGGGTTCAAATTTACCAGATAAATGTCGCCGCGCTTGATCATAATTCACAAACCATCGTTTTCCGCTCTCGTAAACTCCTCGGACAGAACAGAGCATATTTCCCGGATTGCAGGGTCATTGGCCATTTCAGCCATAGCTGTCTCAAATTGATATTTTTTTTGACGTCTTGTGAAATCGACCAAAATGAAGGTGACCAGGCGATTGAAGTTATCCCGGAGTTCAGGAGGGGCTATAGTGCGCAATTCTTCAACCAAGTCATTTGGAAGTGCGATGCTGCGACGGATTGTGTTTTTTGCCGTATTTTTCATTTCACCCTTTTTTTAACCATAATCGTACACACAAAAGGTGTTGATGTCAACATGAAAATTGTTGTCCATGGAAGAAGCCAGAGGTCAGGAGTCGGAGGACGCGGAGGTTGCTTTTTTATTGTTTTCCTTTGATCCCGCTGAAAAAAGCGGGACGTGCAGGACAAAGGAAAACAATAATCACAAGCCTCATGGCGGCACAACAATCTTATCCGAATTAACGCTATTATATGCTCAGCTATTGTTGTCTTATCTATCTTATCTATCATTATGGTGTAAGATCTTTTAATACACGGATGAGGCCGCTTCAAGGGCGCCGGGCTGGACGTTGACACCCTGGGCTTTCAGTATCGTCTCTAAGGCCGACAGAAAAAGGAATACGTTCCTGCGACGGGACGCATGACCCATCAGACCTACCCGCCATACCTTCCCTGCAAGATCGCCCAGGCCCCCGCCGATCTCCATGCCGAAATCATTCAGAAGGGCCTTGCGGACCTTCAGATCATCAGCACCTTCAGGGATACGAATGGCGTTGAGCATCGGGAGACGTTCCCCTTTTGCTACGAGCATAGACAGCCCCATTCCCTCTATCCCCGCTACCAGGGCCCGGTGGTTAAGCATATGTCTGGCAAAACGGGTCTCAAGCCCCTCCTCTGCAATGATGCGCAGGGCCTCACGGAGCCCGTAGATCATATTGATGGGGGCCGTGTGGTGGTATTTCCTGTCCGCACCCCAGTAACTGCTTACCATGCTCATATCCAGATACCAGCTTACGACCGGGCTTTTCCGGCTTTTCAAGGCCTCCATGGCAGCAGCGCTGAATGAGACCGGGGAAAGGCCGGGGGGGCAGGAGATGCATTTCTGGGTCCCGCTATAGGCCGCGTCGATTCCCATTCTGTCCAGGGCCACCTCAATACCGGCTAAGGACGTCACCATATCCACGAGGAACAGTGCTCCGGACTCCTTTGCAATACTTGAAAGGTCTTCGAGGGGCTGAAGAACACCGGTGGATGTTTCGGCATGGACGACCGCAAGAACCTTTGGGTTCTTTCCCTTCACGGCCTCACGGACTGAATCCGGATCAATTGTCTTTCCCCACTCGGCATCCACCCTTATAAGCTTTGCGCCTAAGCGGTTTACGATGTCACACATCCGGGTTCCAAAGACACCGTTCACACATACCACCACCTCGTCACCCGGTTCCACTAAGTTGACAAAACAGGTCTCCATCCCTGCACTGCCGGTGCCTGAGACCGGTATAGTCAGCGCATTTTCTGTCTGGAAGAGAAAGCGGAGCAGGCGCTGGGTTTCATCCATGATAGAGAGAAAAACAGGGTCAAGGTGGCCGATACAGGGAGCGGACATGGCCTGGAGGGTGCGAACGGGAACGTCGCTTGGTCCCGGTCCCATCAGGACCCTTTCACCTGGATCAATATCTCTGAAATCATTTGCGTTAAAGCTCATTTTAACCTCCTAATATTGCGACCCGATAGGATGAGACCTTTGAAAAACGCCCCCTTTCGAAGTCTGCGCTTATCTGCCCAATCTCTGCGTTGCGTTCAGATTTTAATCCTCGAAATATTTAATATATTCCTGTGGTTAAAATCCTC
>JAFDAP010000422.1 GCA_019313765.1 Deltaproteobacteria bacterium
GAATAAAACCGGGTCAATACGTCCGCCACAATGGTAGAATAGGCATGACCGATGTGGGGTTCGGCATTCACATAATATATGGGCGTTGTTACGTAGAATTGACTGTTCAATTTCCTAATTCTTCCTTTTCTTTTGACTTTTTCTGAAAATACCTTCCCGGACAATGTCCCGGGCGTTTATTTCGATCTCTTCCCCGGATTCAAGCCTCACGTTCAATGTCTCCTTCAAGACATTCTGACGGATTACCTTGCCTTCACCCCGCCCTGTCATAACCTTTTTCCCTATCTTTGGGAGGTTCTTTTTCATTTTTTCATAGAATTCATGTTCATAGGTAAGGCAGCACATGAGTCTGCCGCACATTCCGGATATCTTGTTAGGGTTCAGTGAGATGTTCTGTTCCTTGGCCATCTTTATGGTCACCGGAGCAAAGTTATTCAAAAACGCGGCACAGCACAGGGGCCGGCCACAGGTCCCGAGACCTCCTACCATCTTGGACTGATGCCTGACTCCGATCTGCCTCATCTCAATCCTGGTCCGGAATTTTTGCACCAGGTCCTTAACCAGCTCCCGAAAGTCCACCCTTCCGTCTGAAGTAAAATAGACTATGATCTTGCTGCCGTCAAAACGCCTCTCCACAGACACCAGACACATGGGTACGGATCTTTTTTTTATCTTCTGGTAACAGTAATCATAAACCGTTCGCTCAAGTGCACAATTTCTGTCATACCTTGCGATTTCATCCCCCGTAGCCAGGCGGAAAATCTTTTTTAGAGGCCTTTCCGGCATGTTCCCAGGCTTGTTTTGCGGCTCCGTGGAAACGCAGCCAATGGCAGGGCCTTCCTTGGTTATCACCATCACCTTGTCCCCCTTTTTCAGGACAAAGTGCCCGGACTCAAAATCATATACCTTTCCGTGGTCCTTAAATTGAATACCGACAATCTTGTTCATGGTAAGCCCTGTTGTGGGTTGCGGGTTGAAAAAATCACGCACCTACTCTGTGCACTATGCGCCATGCGCATCGGCTAAGTGTTTAAGCCTCAGCACGGTGTACTCCATAACCAGTTTTTTGTTCCGGTATCTGCTCAGGTCCTGTTGAGCCCGGTCTATGGCCAAGACACTGTCAATCAAGTTTTTTATTATAGCTTTTTCCGCAATTTTTTTCAACTTCTGGGAAAAATCCGCATTAATAAGCAAGTGGGCCGGGCCTCCCGCCCTCACGACAAGCAGGTCCCGGTACCAGCTCTCCCATACCGCCAACATGGCCGGCACGCCTGTCTCACTACTCCCCGATCTTTCAGTATCCTTTTTCTTGTCCTTTTCTGCATATTCAAAGGCCATATCAATGGCCTTTTCCTTGGACAGACCGGGCAGGTTCACAAGACTTAAGAGCCATTCCTGCCGCTTCTCCAGAAAATTCCCCTCAGACATTTTAAGGGCTCGACCCGGACTTCCGCCTGAGACCTTAGCGAGGACCTCTGCGGTTTCCTTGTCTACATTCCTCTCCTTGGCAAGCAAATCAGCAATGTCCTTAAAAGGCAGCGGGCTGAAGGAGACCCTCTGGCACCTTGACACAATGGTCGGCAAAAGATCGCGGGGTTCTACTGTATTAAGTATCAGGATATTTCCGGGTGGCGGTTCCTCAAGGGTTTTCAAAAAGGAATTGGCCGCTTCCACAGTCATTATTTCGGCCTGCTGAATAAGACACACCCGGTATCTGGCCGATACAGGAGCAAACCTGAGTTCACGATTAAGATCTTTTATTTGTTCGATCAAGATATTATTTTTGTCCGGCCTGCGACTGACGGAAATAAAGTCCGGAAAATTTCCGCTAATCATCTTACGGCACGACGGACATTTGCCGCAACTGTCTCCTTCCACCGATGAATCGCAATTCAAGGCCATTGTTAGGGCCATGGCCGTGCTGGTCTTTCCGACCCCGGCAATCCCCGTAAACAGATACGCGTGAGGCATCTTTTCCCTGGCCATCACCTGTTTTAAAAACCGCTTGGCCTTTTCCTGCCCTAATATCTGGGAAAACGACAGCAAGGAGCTTAACCTCCATGTTTGGATACAAACGGCCTGATGTGTTCAAATATCACTTCTTCTAATTCGTCCTCCGCAAGCGTCGCATCAACCACCACAAATCGTTTGCTGTCTGCCTTAGCTAAGGAGAGATATCCTTCCCGCACGGCTTCATGAAAAACCTTTTCCTCTCTCTCAAACCGGTCCTGTCCCTCCTCAGGGTGACCCCCGCGGCCGGATTCCCGCTTTCGGGCCCTTTCAAGCCCGATCTCCACAGGGCAATCGAGAACAAAAGTAATATCAGGCCATATCCCTAAAGACGCTTTTTCATTCAAGGTCTTTATCAGCGCCATGTCCTGACCGCGAACATAACCCTGGTAAACCGTCGTTGCATCAAAGAAGCGATCACACAAGACCCATTTTTTCCGATCCAGGGCAGGCCTGACAACCTCTTCCACATGTTGCGCCCTGTCTGCCTCATAGAGCAGGAGTTCGGCCAGATTGGACAGGGCCTGATTCCGGGAATCCAGGAGGATCCTCCTGATATCCTTCCCCACCCTTGTTCCCCCGGGTTCCAGCGTAAGGACAACGGGAGTCGAGGACTCGCCTAAACGATCAACAAGGCGTTTGATCTGGGTGGTCTTGCCACATCCCTCTATGCCTTCAAAGGTTATAAACAAGGTTCGCTCTCTTTATTGATTTCAATACGGGACCC
>JAFDAP010000423.1 GCA_019313765.1 Deltaproteobacteria bacterium
CTGGCCAGTGCCAAGGCATATATCAATGGTCTCAATCGTCTTGAATATCTGAAAAGAAACCCCTCATTAGTGCCTGAGGAAAGGAATCTTTGATGTGGTTTGTTCTTGCTTTTTTGACCCCATAGAATTATTAGTTCTTTTTAGTTGAAGAAATGAAAAAGCGTCCCGCAGGAAAAAGAAATTCAAAAATCAATATACCGAAGAAGCATAAACCTTTTTGGTGGAGCGATTTTGTAACTTGATAGACCTGCATTGTCACATCCTGCCTGGTATTGATGACGGACCTGTGTCCCAGGATGAGAGCCTTGCCATGGCGAGACGTGCAGAGGAAGACGGTATCCACACCATTGTGGCAACACCCCATACCTTAAACGGCATCCACTTGAACCCTGCCAGGGAGATCATTTCAAAAGTAGATGCCCTTCAAGAGATACTTTTAAACAACCATATTCAGATTCACTTATGTGCGGCCTCAGATGTACATCTATGTCCCCATATACTGGAACTGGTTGCTTCCGGTGATGCCCTGACAATCAACGATGCTAAAAAATATATACTGTTGGAGTTACCTTCACAGGCAATTCCCAAAGGTGTGAAGGATGAAATCTTTGAGTTGAAGTTGAACGGCATTACGCCCATTATTACGCATCCGGAACGGAATGCCATTATACATCATGATTCGCAATTACTTTATGACCTGGTTTCAATGGGTGCAATTAGCCAGGTAACGGCAATGAGCATCACCGGAGATTTTGGGGTGTTTGTTAAAAGGGCAGCCGAAATCATGCTAAAAAAACGATTGGTACATATTATTGCAAGCGATGCCCACGGTGCTGATAAACGTCCACCGGTATTATCCCGGGCGGTTGAGCACACAGCAGAAATTTTAGGGAGTTATGAGGATGCAATGCGCATGGTGACGGAGGTGCCGGCCGCAATTCTGTCGGGCGCAATGCCTGATTTCCCCGAACCTATGCACACAAAACACAAGGATCGGTTTTTTACAAATAGTTTTTGAGTGACTTTTGAAAAAAACATCTGTTAAAACTATTTTTGCGGGTTTTCATCTTTGAGCCCTACGCTTTGAATTTGAACAGGAGGCGCTTAAAAAAATGACATTTGAAAAAAACATTCTCTGCATCGGGGCAGGCTATGTAGGAGGTCCGACCTTAGCCATGATTGCCTACAAGTGCCCTCAATACAAGGTGACGGTTGTAGATATCAACCCCACCCGTATTGCCCAATGGAACTCCAATGAACTCCCCATTTATGAACCGGGGCTCGAGGAAATAGTAAAAACGAGCCGGGGAAAAAACCTTTTTTTCAGCACCGAGATTGAAAAGGGGATAAAGGAAGCGGATATCATCTTTGTCAGCGTGAATACCCCAACCAAGACATTCGGGGCAGGCGCGGGCATGGCCGCTGATTTGCAGTATTGGGAGAAAACCGCCAGGCAGATACGGGAGAATTCGGAATCCGACAAGATAATTGTGGAAAAGAGCACCCTTCCGGTCAAGACCGCACTGGCCATGAAGAGGATTCTCACCTCGACAGACGATGATATCCATTATCATGTCCTTTCCAACCCGGAATTCTTGGCCGAAGGAACGGCCATCAAGGACCTTGAAAATCCCGACCGTGTCCTCATCGGGTCCAGTGAAACGCCGGGTGGTTTGAAGGCCAGGAATGAGCTGGTGGAGATTTACGCCAACTGGGTGCCTAAAGAAAAGATCATAACTTCCAACATCTGGAGCAGTGAACTTTCAAAGCTCGTGTCCAACGCCTTTTTGGCACAGAGAATATCCTCAATAAATTCCATATCGGCTCTTTGTGAAAAAACCGATGCCGACATCGTTGAGGTGGCCCGTGCCGTGGGCATGGACAGTAGGCTGGGAAACAAGTTCTTAAACGCCAGCGTCGGCTTTGGTGGATCCTGCTTTAAAAAGGATATCCTGAATCTGGTATATCTTTGCCAGTACTATGGTCTTGAAGATGTGGCCGAATACTGGAAAGGCGTGGTAAAAATCAACGAGTACCAGAAAGAGCGATTTGTACTGAACATGCTGAATGCCATGTTCAACACATTGGCAGGCAAAAAGATTTGTCTTTTCGGTTTTGCATTCAAGGCCGATACCGGCGATACCAGGGAAAGCCCTGCAATCTTCATCTCTAAAAGACTGATGGAGGAAAAGGCAGAACTGATCATCTCCGATCCAAAGGCCCTCAATAATGCAATGACGGACCTGGAAGGTTTGGAGGGAAAGATCTCATACGTTGAAGACCCGTACCGGGGTGCTGCCGGCTGTGATGCCATTGCCGTTATGACCGAATGGGACCTGTATATGGGCCTTGATTATGAGAAGATATACCGGTCAATGGCCAAGCCCTGTTTTGTCTTTGACGGCAGGAATATCTTAGACCATAAGCGATTGTTTGAAATAGGCTTCAATGTCTTTCCCATCGGGAAGCCGGCCCGGACACATTTTGATTAAGGCTTATAAGTTAACAAGGGGTCATGCAAGATGAGACATATTCAGAAACGTATACTTGTGACCGGAGGGGCCGGTTTTCTGGGTTCCCACCTCTGTGATCGGCTGGTTGAGGAAGGTCATGATGTTTTGTGCCTTGACAATCTCTTTACCGGCGCTAAGCGGAACATCAGCCATCTCCTTGAAAAACCCAATTTTGAATTGATACGCCATGATCTGGTAGAACCCATTCTCTTGGAG
>JAFDAP010000424.1 GCA_019313765.1 Deltaproteobacteria bacterium
AACCCTTGATTCCCTGCCTCACAGGAAGATTAAGGATCTCATCTGTCACCCGAAAATAGAGTGCGTCACAGCCCTGGCCAAAACCGGCCATTAGTATACGATCACCAGGCTGAGCATCTTCTAAGGCATGGACAAGCATTACCAGGGAATGGGCCGCACCTGTTTCGCCGCACACCTCGTGGAGGTTATCCATTACCTTTTCAGGGGAAGCTCCTAATTTCTCAGCTATTTTCCTGTGCTCAGCCTTAAAAAAGCAGGGGAACACAAATTTATCCACGTCCTCCATATTTATAGAGAGCTTATCAAACAGACCGGAGACTGCTTCCGGTATGATCTTGGAATATCCCTGGTCCCTCACCCACCGTTCTTCCCACATATAGTCATACTGGTTTGTTGAACTCCTGTAATGGTCAACAAAATCATGGGTAACAGTATAAGAGCCTAAGAATTCAGCAATGACATCTGAGTCTCCCAAAAGGAGAGAGGCCGCCCCGTCACCAAACCACATTTCGTAAAAATAGCCGGCCTTGGCCAGACGCTTATCCGCCGCAGTAACCAGAACCCTGCTCCTATCGCCGCTCTTGACCGCGGAAAGCGCCTCAATTATCCCCGTGCTTCCTGCCCTGAGGGTCGATGTCAGATCTGCCGCATGGAGTTCATCTTTCAGGTTAAGTGCCGTTTTAACAACACCGGCATTAAGCCGGTCAGAAAACGGTAGCGTAGTAGAACACAAGAAAACGGCATCTATTACAGATTTGTCCTGTCCCACAAGGCAGTCTTTAGATGCCGCCACTGCCATAGTGAGGGCATCCTCATCCCAGTTACAAAAAGAGCGTTCCCCCTGAGCCACCATCACAATGGCCGGGGCAAACCAGCCCATAGCCTGATAGATGCTCATCCGGTCGAGCCGGAGCCTGGGGATGTAGCCGCCATACGATGTTATACCGATCATGGATGGTCCTCCCTTTTGTATTGAATATTGACTATTGAAGATTGAATATTGATGGTCTCGTAAAAGGTCAAAAAACAGGTTTTTTTACGAGAGTGTTTCGTCGCTTCGCTACTGTGTTTAGCCCTTTCTCGTTCTCAACGCTCTTTATTTTCTTGTTCCCACGCTCTGCGTGGGAATGCATTTAATTCCTAAATTCCTAAATCCATGTAAAAAGGACTTTTTACATGGGCGTCAATTTTATAGTTTGAATAGCTTCTCAATGAGCTGCGACTTCATGAGGTCGCCCTCAATTTTCAGCTTTCCGCTGGTAAAGGCGCTCATGGCGTTCAGTTCGCCGCTCATCATTTTAACAAAATCATCATCACCCATCTTGATGGTCGTGGTGGGACTGCCCTGGGATCCTTCGGAGACCTCACAGCTTCCGTCTTTCACAGTGATGTACCAGGACCCGCCTCCAGGTCCGGAGATGTCAAACTGAAACACCACATCCACGCCGGCGGCCTTGTCCGGCTGAAAGGCCCCGGGAATATTTTCAAAAACGCCGGCCACTGTCAGTCCTCCTGACTCTTCGGACGCGACCTCTTTCTTCTTCGGGCTGAAGGCGTCTAACAGGGGTCCAAAGCTTGCATTCGCATTGGGGAATTCTTCTGCACCCTTGATGGACCTGATCTTCTCCATACCTGCCGCAACAGCCTCGAGAGAGGGAACTTCCGTCTCTTTGCCTATGACCGTTCCGGGACCGGTAACAATGGCGACTCTGTTGAAGTAGCCCATACCGGCGTTATAGATTGCCCCTGATATCGGGCAGAGTTCGGAACAGAGGTAGAGCACCAGAGGCGCCACGAATTCGGGTTTGAGTTTTTCTAAGAGATCCGGAGGAAGGATATCGTCGGTGAGCCTGGTAGCTGCAACCGGGGCAATGGTGTTAATCTTGATATTGTGCTTGTCCCCCTCCAATTTGGCGGTATTCATCAAACCGATTAACCCCATCTTAGCCGACGAATAGTTGGTCTGGCCAAAGTTGCCGTAAAGACCTGCGGCAGAAGAGGTCAGGATAATCCGGCCATACCGGTTCTCCCGCATCTTTACAAAGGCGGGGCGGGTCACATTATAGGCCCCTTTCAGATGGACATCCATTACCGTGTCCCAGTTTTCAGGTTCCATCTTAACCAAGGTCTTGTCCCGCAGGATACCTGCGTTGTTGATCAGGATGTCAACCCGGCCAAAGGCATTGATGGCAGTATCAACGATTGCCTGGCCTCCTTCAGGTGTGGCCACCGAGCCGTAGTTGGCCACGGCCTCGCCCCCTGCCGCCTTGATCTCTTCCACCACATCATCGGCAGGGGAAGAAGATCCCTCACCAGAGCCATCCCGGGCCCCGCCGAGATCATTCACCACCACCTTGGCCCCCCGTTTGGCCAATTCAAGGGCGTAGACACGACCAAGTCCTGCGCCGGCACCCGTAATAATGGCAACCCTATCGTCAAAACGGATATCCTTTCCTTCCACAGCACCTGGCTCCTCTGCTTCGAGAACAGGAACTGCCTTCCAGAAATAACCGGTAAAGCCGCGCTCCGTGTCTGTGTACCGTCTCCGGAAAGCCATGGTGACCTGCTGGCCCACCCGGACTTCCGAAAGCTCACAGTCACTAAAGTCAGCCATGAATCGTCCGCCACCGTCAAACTGGACCATCCCGTATATGCCGGGAGGATCCACTGAAACTGCCAAAAGGTCTCCTGTAAAGCTCTTGACAGAAGCGGGCACCTCTGCAAACTCA
>JAFDAP010000425.1 GCA_019313765.1 Deltaproteobacteria bacterium
CCGAAACGAGCTGCGCAACCGCAACCATTTGACTCAACTGATTTTCATTTTGAACGGCAGAGCCTACTGACTCTGACCTGGCCCTGAGGACCAGGTTTTAAAAGCCGAATAAATCGGGGGATCCCCCTCACCCTCACCCTAACCCTGAGCAGTTACCTTTTTCTTTTCAAATATCCAATATCTTGAATTTTAAGCTTGACAAAACGCAACATGTTGTGCTAACTTTAATTCCGCACTCAAGCATGGCGGGGTTGTGATTTACAGTCTTAGTCTCGCATTTCATAAGTTTTCTTCATAGCTTTTAATATAACCCTTTTTCAGAAAGAGACCTTTGAAAAACGTTCAATAAAAACCTATCCGGTAGAGGCGGGATAAATGCTCGAAAATATCAAGAAGCGTGACAAAAGGGTCGTAGAATTTGATTCCTCAAAGATTACAGCGGCAATTGCCAGGGCCGGAAAAGCAACCAACGAGTTCGATGAGAGAGAGGCAAGGAAACTCACCCTTCGGGTAATGACCCTGGCCCATGAACTGCGTCTCAGTCCTATTCCCGAGGTGGAGGAGATCCAAGACATTGTAGAAAGGATACTTCTCAATTCTCCTTTTTACAAGTCTGCCAAGGCATATATCCTGTACCGTGACCAGCACACCCAGATAAGGAACATTGCTGCCAAGGCAAGTGTCGACCTTGTTGAACACTATATCGGGAAGCTGGACTGGAAAATCAATGAAAACAGTAACATGTGCTATTCCCTTCAGGGGCTCAACAACTACATATCATCGGACGTCACCTCCGAATACTGGCTGAATCAAATCTATCCCCCGGAGATCAGGCATGCGCACAAGAAGGGGGACCTTCATATCCACGACCTGAGTCTCCTTTCGGTCTATTGCGTCGGATGGGACTTGAAGGATCTGCTCAAGCAGGGATTCAAGGGTGTGGAAGGCAAGGTGGAAAGCGGGCCCCCGAAACACCTCAGATCGGCCTTAGGGCAGATCGTTAATTTTTTCTATACACTACAGGGTGAAGCAGCAGGCGCCCAGGCCATTTCCAACTTTGATACGCTCCTTGCACCCTTTGTACGCAGTGATAACCTGGATTACAAAGATGTTAAACAGGCCATGCAGGAATTTGTTTTTAATATTAATATCCCCACGCGCGTCGGTTTTCAGACCCCCTTCACAAATATCACCATGGATCTGTATGTACCGGGTATCATGAAAAACGATCCCGTGATCATAGGCGGTGAGGAACGTGAAGATACATATTCCGAGTTCCAGCCTGAAATGGATATGATTAACAGGGCATTTGCCGAGGTCATGATGGAAGGGGATGCCAAGGGCCGGGTCTTCACCTTTCCCATACCTACATACAACATCACGGCGGACTTTGACTGGGACAATCCGAACCTTGAAATGGTCTGGAAAATGACCGGCAAGTACGGGATTCCATATTTTTCAAATTTTGTAAATTCCGACATGTCGCCCGAAGACGCCAGGTCCATGTGCTGCAGGCTTCGTCTTGACAACAGGGAACTCTTAAAAAGAGGGGGCGGTCTTTTCGGTGCAAACCCCCTTACCGGTTCCATCGGCGTGGTCACCATTAACCTGCCGCGAATAGGGTATCTTGCCGAAAGCGAAAAAGACTTTTTCGAGCGCCTTGAAAAGACCGTCGTACTTGCAAAAGACAGCCTCTCCATAAAACGGAAGGTCCTCGAGAAATTCACGGAGAAAAATCTCTACCCTTATTCAAATTTCTATTTGAGAGAGATCAAAAAAGGCAACGGGCTTTACTGGAAGAACCATTTCTCGACTATCGGTATTATCGGCATGAATGAGGCATGCCTGAATTTTTTGAACACGGATATCGGAAGCGAAGAGGGCCGGGAGTTCGCACTCAAGGTCATGGATTTTATCCGTGATATGATAGCGGAGATACAGGAGGAAACAGGCCAAATCTTCAACCTTGAAGCAACCCCCGCAGAAGGAACGACATATCGCCTGGCCCTGATCGACAAAAACCAATTCCCCGATATTATTTGCGCCAATGAACACGAATGTCAAAACGGGGCCGATCCCTTCTATACAAATTCGACGCAGCTTCCCGTCAATTACACGGATGATATCTTCGAAACCCTCATGCTTCAGGATGACATACAGACGAAATATACGGGTGGAACCGTGCTCCACATCTATTTGGGAGAACAGGTAACAGACGTTGAGGTCATAAAGGGAATGATCAAAAAGGTAGTAACCAACTTCCGGCTCCCCTATTTCACCCTTTCTCCGACCTTCAGTGTGTGCCCGTCCCACGGGTACTTGAATGGCGAACAGGAAAGGTGCTCTGTTTGCAACGAGGAGACGGAAGTCTATTCAAGGGTTGTGGGCTATTTGCGACCTGTAAAACAATGGAATAACGGAAAGCGGGCGGAGTTCGCCATGCGAAAGACATTCAAGGTGGCATAGGATTTATGCATTTAGGCGGTTTGCAGAAGAGTTCTCTGATAGATTATCCCGGAAAAGTAAGCTGTGTCATCTTTCTTTCCGGATGTAACTTTAACTGCCCCTACTGCCACAACCCGGGACTGGCAAAGGGGAGTACTGATTGTCCTTCATGGCTTGAGGATAAAACACTTTATGATTTTTTGGAAGGGCGCAAGGGTCTCTTGGACGGGGTGGTTATCTCCGGAGGGGAACCGACCCTGCAGGAAGACCTTATTCCCCTT
>JAFDAP010000426.1 GCA_019313765.1 Deltaproteobacteria bacterium
AAAAATACGCTTTTTTGTTGAAGCCATTTTAAAAAGAAAGGGAATCAACAAGATACTTCCGAGAAGAGAGGGCACAACCGCTGACAAGGCGATTGAGACAAAGGAAGAAGCTGTTCTTGATATCATATCCGTGATCATTACATTGGATAAGGGACCTAAAAACGAAGAGGGGCTTGCTCTTGATGTGAGTTCCCAGACCGGAAACATTATAAGCGTGATAGTGTCAGACCAGGATCAAGGTTTTATTGATAACCTGGAAGTTGGATCAAGGCTTGATGATGTCCAGTTTTTCTCACCCATTGCAGTACAAAGAGGATCGGGTATTGTGTCAGGAAAGACACTTATAAGCTCAGGACAAAAAAAGGGAAGTTACAGCGTTGTCATAAAGATGTTGTAGCACATAAAGGAGATGCAAATGGACCAGAAGCCGGATTCGGAAATGGAAGACATTATGGAAGGAATGGCCGATGACCTGGCATCCACACGTGAAAATGAAAATCAGAGAAGCCGCGGGACATCCTCTGATTTCAAGCCCCAGATAAGGATCCTTATTCCCTGGGGCGCGGGCATTCTAATCCTGAGTGTTATTATAGCCTTGTTTTTCGGAAGCGGCGGCAATGCCTCCACTGAAGACCTGGCTGCAATTGAGGCTAAAATTGATCTGCTTGGCCAGAGATTGACGCGGCTTGAGGGTCTGGAGAATAAGCTCGCCCAGCTCGACAAGCAGGGGAAAAGCCTGCAAAAGTCTATTGCAAGAACGGATAGGTCCGGAAGATCTCAGGCAAAACGATTAGACAAATTGACCAAAAGCATTGACGCGCTCCAAAAGAAAATGACCGCGCTTGCCGCGAAAGCCAAAGCCCCACGCACAATCAAAAAGAAACAGACGTCTGTGGTCAAGGGTCGTTATCACCAGGTGAGTGCCGGGGAAAGTCTTTATCGGATCGCACAAAAATATGGAATTACAGTGGATGAGCTGCTACGCCTCAACAACCTGAAGAAAAACCAGACCATTTATCCGGGCCAGAAACTCTTGGTCGCACCAGCAGAAAAATGAAGATAACAGATGAGATTTTCCAGGTGGGCGGCGGGGAATTGACATCTCCCGAGGATGCGGCCATCTATCTGATCAATTTCACGGGTCATGCAGCCTTGGTGGATTCGGGATGCGGCCGATCGCGAAAAAGGGTCCTCAAAAATATCAGGGCATGCGGTGTGAACCCGGAAGAAATCGAATACCTTCTGATTACCCACTGTCACTATGACCACACCGGCGGCGCAAAGCAGATCAAAGACATGACTCAATGCAAAGTCGTGGCGCACGAACTGGAGGCCCGATTCTTAGAGAAAGGAGACAATACGGTGACCGCGGCCAAGTGGTATGGCTCAAGCCTTGAGCCCTTTGTGATCGACAGGAAATTAGCCCTTCCGCTGGAACAAATCGATTTGGGCGGCAGGCCCATAGAGGCGATCCACACGCCGGGTCATTCCCCGGGATCGGTGGTTTACGTGACTGAATCCCAGGGTCTCAAGGTGCTCTTTGGCCAGGATATACACGGCCCCTTGGACCCAAGCCTTCTTTCAAACAGGGAAGACTACCTTCGCTCTCTCAATCTCCTCATTTCCCTTGAAGCCGATATCCTTTGTGAAGGGCATTACGGTGTATATAAAGGGAAAGATGAAATAGGGGATTTCATAAGATCTTTTATGACATAATAAGCTCTTAATAAATCAACGGGACTCCCATTCGGTCCGGAGGTGTTTTAATGATAGATATTTCCCAGATTGATTTTTCGGCCCTGGACCGGCCGGAGATTCTAATGTTCCTGTTTCATCCCAGGCCTGAATGGGGGGAACCCGGTTCCACGGGAACTGCAGAGGACCTGTTGATCCCGGTCGAAAGCGACGTGGTCGTGGGGACCCGGTTCCACCCGGCAGACAAATCGGCCCCGACCATTCTGTTCTTTCACGGAAACGGCGAGATCGTTGCGGATTACGATCAAATGGGATCTGTTTACAACCGCACAGGCATCAATTTTCTGGTCGCGGATTACCGTGGCTATGGCCGCTCAACAGGCGAACCCACGATCACGAATATGATGCGGGACTGTCATGTTATCTTCGATTATACACAGAAATGGCTTAAAGAGAACGGCTATTCAGGCCCGTTTATTGCCATGGGGAGGTCATTGGGCAGTGCGTCCGTGCTCGAGCTTGTGTCCCATTACAAAAACCGGATAGACGGGCTCATCGTGGAGAGCGGTTTTGCCTATGCCGGGCCCCTGCTTAGGCTTCTGGGTATCAATGTAGAGGCCATGGGATTCAAGGAAGAGGCAGGTTTTAGAAACGTGGACAAGATAAAGGGTTTTGACAGGCCCACCCTGGTAATACACGCGGAGTTAGACCACATCATCCCCTTTTCAGACGGGCAGGCCCTGTATGACGCATGCCCGGCCCCAGACAAGACCATGCTCAAGATCCCGGGGGCCAATCACAATGACATCTTCATGCGCGGTTTATCCGAATATATGACGGCAATAAAAACGCTGGTGGAGAAGCTGTAAAATCGCAATGCGATTTTATTCTACCTTCAAGCTGCCAATAATCTCCTCAATACTGCTAATTCCCTGATCCTCACAGAATTTTTTTAACCCTTCTATGATCTTAAGGGAAACCCCCGGGTCAACAAAGTTGGCCGTGCCCACCTGGATCGCGCTCGCCC
>JAFDAP010000427.1 GCA_019313765.1 Deltaproteobacteria bacterium
TGGGAGGGAGTTTGAATTTCTCGGCAGTGCTCAATTTGAGCTCTACTTTACCGCTGGGCGTCCGAAAACCTTTTTTTTCATAACCCTTGTATCTTTCGGGACCTTTCATATAACCTTTCTCAACGAACTGGTTGTATGTAAGGCCAGCCGGTTTGAGAATATCCTCCAGAAACTGGCGATAGTCGTCATGCCAGTATTCCGGAGGACTGATGAGCTTGCCCAATTCATTCAATATCTTAATGTCGGGCCAGCACTCTTCGGGCGGATCAACCACCTTGGGCCTGGCTAAGATATAACCGTGGCCAAGGCCGTAATGACCGATATCGTCCATTTCAACCTGGCTGGCAACAGGGAGCACAATATCCGCCATGGCAGCGGTCGGTGTCATAAAAAGGTCCGCAACGGCTGTAAAATCGAGCTTCATCAGTGCATCATACGTGTGCCTACTATCGGCATAGGACAACATGGGGTTTGTGCACATGGCATAAAAGCCCTTTACGGGATAAGGGGTTTCTTCTAATACCGCCTTTCTAAAAAAGGTTGAAGGGATGGTCATGAATCTGGGTATAACGCCATGCGAGGTGCTGATCATTTCCTTCCACTTGTTCGGGAAAAGGTCGGCGCGGACAAAATCCCTTAATCCCATGACCTTCGGGTCAAGTGCCTGCACATTGCCGCCCGGGACATCCAGATTGCCGCATATGGCCATCAGGCAGGTCAGTGCCCTTGTAATGTCAAAGGTATGGATGTTGTGTTCGATAGGGTTTCCCCACTGGATGGTGGCGGGCTTTGACCCGGCATACAATCGTGCCGTCTCCCGGATGAGATCGGGAGGGACCCAGGTTATATCGGATACCTTTTCAGGCGTGTATTCTTTCACATGCTCTCTTAAGTCTTCAAACCCGTAGGTCCAGTTTTCAACAAAATCCTTATCATAAAGGGACTCTTCGATGATTACGTTTAAAAAACCCAATGCAAGTGCGTGATCCGTTCCCGGTCTTACTTGCAGCCACTTCTTTGACTTCTTGACGAGATCGATCTTCCTTGCGTCAACAACGATCAGTTCGGTTCCCTCTTTTAATTGCTTAAGAAGCATGCTGCATATCTCCCCCTCCTCGTTGGTGGAGGTGATATTGCTTGCCCATAAGACAACGAGTTTGCTTGGTTGATGCAGGTCGGCCACGGGATAAAAGCCGCAGGTATGAATTCCCGTTATCTCGCGGGGGGCATGACATACGTCCTGTGAGGTAACGACATTGGGAGAACCAAAGAGGTTGGCTAAGCGGATCAGGACAAAGTGCTCCTGCCCCTTGGGCATGCCAAGGCCAAATGCAACCCCCCTTGCGCCATATTCATTTTTTATGTTGTTCAGATTTTCAGCGATTTCGTTGAGCGCTTCAGCCCATGAGATCCTCTCCCACTTTCCTTCACCCCTTTCCCCTGCCCTTTTCAGGGGATGTTTGAGGCGGTCAGGATGGGTGAGACGGTCAGGGGATGCAATTCCCTTGGGACATATGTATCCCATGTTCAAAAATCCGTCCGGATCTCCCTTGACCTTGACGATCCTGTTATCCTTTACCCCGACGAGCAGGGCGCAGCCACCATGATCCATTCTTGCGCAATGCGTCTTTATCCAGCGAATATCTTCTTTCATTTAACAACCTCAAGTCTTTTCTTATGTGTGGGATGGCTTTGTTTTACATCTCACCCCCTTTTTCTTAGTTCCTATACATGATATCGAATCCAAAGATCAATTGCAATTACTCTTCAAGCATGACAGCAATTCTAATTGAACTTAGTTCGCTTGGCTCATCCCGCCTATAGGCGGGAGAATGTTGGAATACTGGAATGATGGAATTATGGGTTTTGGGCCTCCGGCTCGTAGATGCACGATCCTACGCCTCGGAGAGAAAATGGGGAATTGGTGTTTTGGTAATATTCATCTTTACAGGGAATTTCAAAATGTTAAAAAATGGGAAACTTTCTTATTAAAACCAACATTCCAATATTCCAACATTCCAATATTCCATGTCCGAGGCAAAAGCATCAAGCCTCAATAAACCCTTTTAATTTCAATAAATTGTACAATTTCCGAGACGTTAATAGTCCACCGAAGGAAAAAGCTTTCTGTCTGTGTGGGGCAGGAACATTGCTGCTACATATTCATCCATAAAAGGCTGGTAAGTGGACATCTCTATATTGGTCATACTATTGGCTATGTGGATGGTGCGCTCAAAGGCATGACCCGATAACAGGGCCAGTCGGGCACCCATAAGAGAGCTGTTTCCAATAAACTGGATCCTTTTGAGATCAATGTCCGGCAAAAGACCTATACCGATCGCCTTTGGAATATCCAAGTAACTCCCGAATCCGCCGGCCACAAAAAAGGTCTCGATGTCTTCAAATTTCAGGCCTACATAATCCATAAGGGATTTGATAGCCGCAAATACCGCGCCTTTGGACCTGATAAGATTGTCTATATCCGACTCTGAAATCGTCAGGTCCTTTCCATTTTCCGTCTCCTGAGAATAAGCTACTATGAATTGGGCGCCGCCGTCTTTCTCAATTATCCTTTCATTGTTGGTAGAGAGATTGAACTTGCCATCATGGTCAATTATTCCATTCCGAGCAAATTCATAAATACAGTCAATGAGCCCTGAACCACAGATTCCTCTCGGTTTTGCCTTGCCGATTGTTTCATACGTTATATCGCCATTCA
>JAFDAP010000428.1 GCA_019313765.1 Deltaproteobacteria bacterium
ATATCCGGTTCCCATTTATTGTAATTGTTCAGTGCATCAACAGCCCTGTCAACAGAAATAGCCTTATAACCCAAACGATTTATCAAATTGGCTAACGCCTCTAATGTGGGAAGTTCATCATCAACAATGAGAACTTTTTGTCCCTTTCCAATGACCACTTCCCTGTCAGGTCTGGGTTCTTGAGTCATATCCGTTTTCTCAAGCGGGAGACCGATCTCGAATGTGGTACCCTTGCCCGATTCTGACGTAACAGAGACCGTCCCTTTGTGCTGCTGGATAATGCCGTGGCTCGTGGAAAGGCCCAGGCCCGTACCCTTGCCCACCTCCTTGAGCGTAAAAAAAGGATCAAATATTTTCTCTATTGTCTCTTTATCCATGCCATGACCGGTATCCGAGACAATCGCAATTACCTTATCCTTTTTCTTCTTTGCCTCGACGAGCAATGTGCCGCCATTTGGCATGGCGTCCCTGGCATTGGTAAACAGATTCATAAACACCTGACTCAGAAGCGAACGGTTCCCTTTCACAAACAGTCCTTTCTCCAAATTCAATTTGATCTCAATATTCCTGTTAAATACTTTTTCTATGATTTCATATGTCTTCATAATAACATCGGTCAGGTCCAGATCCACGAGTTGAACTTCCCCGCCCCTTTTGGAGAACTGCAGCAGGTTATTAATCAGGTCCACACCTTTTTCCACGGAATCATAAATACTGTTTGTAAGCTCTCTGACCTCCGGTTTTTCGCCATATATCATTTCGAGATATTCGGTATTTCCGGAGATTGCCTGTAATATATTCCTGAAATTGTGGGCCGTGCCCCCGGCAAATTCACCAATCGATTCCATTTTTTGAGAAACAAAGAGTTGTTTCTGTAAGGCTATCTGTTCTTCCTCGGCCGTTTTCCTGCCCGTAACATCATCAAAAATGGACACAATTTCCCCGGAAGGCAACCGGTACACATAGTATTCTCTCCAGCCGGCAATTTTTTGATCCTGGTACAGGGTAACGGAACGGTGTTCGGGTTTGCCCGTTTCCCATACCCGCTTAAAGACCTCACACAGGCCCGTATCTTTGACCTGGGGAAGGATTTCGAGCACACTTTGCCCCAACACTGCCTTCTTATCGATGCTTTCAATGTTTTGATCTGCCCGATTCAAATCCAGGATAATAAAATCCTCACCATCATTGACAACTTTATAAACGATAACTCCGCTGCTCATGTTATCAAATATGGCCTTAAACCGGGCTTCACTCTCCCTGAGTTTTTTTTCGGTCTCCTTAAGCGTTGCGGTCCGTTCTTCCACTAATTTCTCTAAATTTGAATAGAGCAGCGCGTTTTCTATGGCCACGGCCGCCGGGCTGCTCAACGCCGTAAGCAGAGAAACATCCTCCTTTCGAAATCCATGCGGCATATCAACGGAGTCCACATAGATAACCCCTCGGACCTTGGATTTGCTGATCAGAGGCACACACATGACAGAACGTATCACCCCCATACTATCTGAAAAATCATCCATTTCTTCCGGCTTCATCTCCGGCATTGTCAATGGTGTGCCCTCTTTAATGACCTTCTTCACTATGGTCCGGCTGTAATTCACAGGTGTTCCCCCGGTATCGTATTTTGATCTTGCTATTATCTGCTCAAGTTTACCGGTCTTGTCATCAATCAAGAGAATAGCCCCCCTGTCAATTCTCTTGAGAAAATCGAACAGGTAATCCATAAGCTTCTCAAAAAGTTCCGTAATATCTAATGACTGCATTAAGACATTGGCCACCTTATAGATCAGCTCCAGGTTCTTGCTGGTGGTCATGGGCCTGTCTTTATATGCCGTATACATTCCTGTTTTAACAAATTCATTAGCGAACTCTTCCGAACTCTGAATACTAACGCCATCATCCGGCGCACTTTCACCTATGGAAACCAGTACCTTGCCGATAGCAATGGGGAGGCCTTCTTTTATTTCGACTTCTTTCCCGGGAACGATGAATTCACCATCTAAAAACGTATTGTTTGTGCTTTTCAGGTCTTCAATGAAATACTTCTCATCTTTCCTGATAATTTTAAAGTGCTTCCGTGATACGGAATTGTCCTTTATCTGAATCTCGTTTTCAGAAGACCGTCCGACATAGGTAATGTCGCTTTCAAGTTCAAAAGCGTGCCCCTTACCCGGTCCGTGAATGATATGGAGTTTCGTCATGGGTTATTTTCCTCTGCGGAGAAACTGTAACAATAAGATGTTTTTTTGACAGGATTTAAGTTCTCCTGTTATCCTGTCAGGATCTTTTTCAAAAGGCTAAACATCATCCCCCTGTGGGATTAACAGTTTCGCTATATACTCTTTGAGAAGGGCCATCTTTACTGGCTTGGCCAGCACAAGATCGGCCTTTTTTTCCATTGCAGCGGCCTCGGGCTCTTTGCCATAACCCGTGATGGCGATAACCGGGATTTCAGGTCTTTTCTCCTTAAGCGCGGAGACCACGCCCACGCCGCTCACGTAAGGGATGACAATATCCGTGATCACCAGGTCATACCCGCCGGATTCCAATTTCTTAAGCCCTTCCAGGCCGTCAGTAGCAGTGATGACCCCATACTTTAAAAACTCCAAATGCTTGATGATCATGGAAAGAACATCCGGGTCATCCTCTATTACCAGGATCGTAGTCTTCTTCTCATGTGTCTCATTCATTGTCATATCCTTGAAACATTTATA
>JAFDAP010000429.1 GCA_019313765.1 Deltaproteobacteria bacterium
TGAGAGGTAAAAGGGGACAGGCAAATAGTGATTACTAATTACTAATTCCTTTCAATATCCTCTTCCATTGATTCATTGAATTAGTGAATCATATCAAGGGATAATTCGCCTGTCCCTATTATCCTTAATTAGCTCAAAACCTGCCTGAAATAACGCTTAGAAGAGAGTAGTATCATGAAAACCCTGGCAAGGGAGCCATTGAGAATACCCCACTCATTGACTGAATTTGTGATGTGTCAAGTTACAATACTTGCATAATCCTCAACTCGCAGGAAATTTCGGTATTCTTTTGCCATAGGAAGGAAATTATGCATTCTTTCGTATTCGTCTATTGAAGCAAATACGGACACAGACGGTTTGCGATTCTACTTCTTGGTAAGCGTAGTGGCTACCTTTCTTAGCTCGCTGTTTGCCAGGGCCTCCAGCTTCTTCTTAACAACGCGTGAGAAATACTCCTTCTCAGTCTTTGATAGTGGTTCTCCTTTGAGTTTCTTCAGAAGGAGTTCTTTCTGTTTCGGGGGAAAGAGAATACTCAGGTGGAGATTTAGCTGGAATGAGCGAAGCTGACTCCTCTTATCCTTTTGACGAGCAGATTCAGATTTCTCGAGATCTATCGCATATCTCCTCAGGGTATTTCTCAAACGATCAGTCGATACAGACCTGTGGCTGCCCAGGCTCAGTGTTTCCTCCTTAAGTAGATCACCGTATTTCAGTCTCAGGGGGTCCATGGCGTCATCCAGCCCCTCCGGTTTATCCAGTCCCTCGAGGGCCAACAGATCCGAACTTGCAAGGGTAAGCTTTTCTATATTTGCCTTTCGTGGAGTCTCTCGTTCGTACCTGGAAAGGAGATTACGGATATCCAACTTGATACCTCGATGAGCGCAGTTCGCCAAGACCACAGGAAATGCTTCAATGAGCCTGGTATCCTCGGAGCCTGATAATTTATCGAGGACATCAAGAACCTTCCTGCTACTCAGCTTCTTCTTTTCAGGGGTAAAAAGGCGGTAACCCAGTTCTCCCAGTGCTGTGATTAATTCTTCTCTCTTCATTTGTATGACGCTGCTTTTTCAAGAAAACTTTGATTAACCATGCTCCTTTCCACGAGAGCTTCTGCGAATCTGATGAAGTTCTCTATCATTTTCTCCGGATTAAGATCGTACTTCGCAGTTTCAGCATATCGTTCCAAGAGCGCCTCAGGATCCATATTGGATGCGGCAAAGGCAGCCACACAGTCATCAAGGTCGACCTGCGTTCCTCGAAACATTTTGGTAATGATGAGATCCTGAAGATTCAAAGCACCTAAATAGATATGCCTCCAGTTTTTGATCGGTATATTTCTATCCGGTTCCAGTGGGGAATCGAGCAGTTCTGTTGTGAAGACCCGGTTGCCGGTCCAAAACTGATATAGAAAATTGGGATCGTCCGGGTGTGCTAAGCCATTCCCCTTTTCTTGATAACCGATCGATCGCAAAAACGCCATAAGCCTTTCATACTCTTTTTGCACAGGGACTATCATGTCTATGTCTTTGGTGGACTCCTTTATTTTAAGCAGTGTCAGGGCAGTCCCGCCACATCCAATCAAGTTCACTTTGAAACGTATCAGGTGCTCCCAATTGTCGATTGTCTCTATCAGCTCCATCCCTGTGATTCTATATTTGTTAGCTCTGACCATAAACATTCCAATTTTTTAGATAAAATAATAGATTCTAAAGGATTTGTCAATAACAAAATTGTATATTTAGGTACAATTTGATTGTATATAAATATACAATTACTCGTGCTCCCCAAATAATTAGACCCCGGGTCGGATCTGGACAAGAGAAAAAAGGGGGCCAGGCAAATAATAAGCCAGTGGGTATCTACTTATACTTTTAGACAGAAAAAACTTTATGCACTCAGGCTTTACACAATGTTACAGGTGAAGCTGTTTAGAAACAGGAAAGATAGAGTTCTTGAATAAATACGTCAACTGTTAACCGGTTAGCCATTTCCGATGAGTTACCGAAAACAGAGAAATATATTTAATTCACTTTGGAACCAACGTACCCTGTTATGACACCATTTTTTTGTTGACAATGCGCATTGTCGGATATACATTGTATATCATTATGGCTGGAGGTATGACGATGCAAAACAAGATTGAATTACAAATCGGGAAATGGGGTAATTCCCTTGGTATCAGGCTCCCCAAGCCTATTTCAGAGCTTCTTAACCTGACGGCAAAAGATAAAGTAAGTTGCGCCATTGAAAATGGAAAACTGATTTTACAGCCAATACGTACGGTAAAAAAGTATGCCCTGGGAGAACTGTTAGCTAAAGTAGAAGAGCCTGGCGAAGAAATATCATGGGGCAAGCCTGAAGGAGAAGAAGTTTGGTAGATTATATTCCTAAGCGTGGAGACTTTATTCGTCTGAATTTTGATCCACAAGCCGGACACGAACAAATGGGGAGTAGTCCTGCGCTTGTTTTGAGCCATACTCCTTTTAATAGCAAGATGGGATTTGTTTTTGTTTGTCCCATAACTACTACTAAACGAAGAAATCCATTTTATGTGACGATTCCCGAAGGAGAGAAGGTATCGGGAGTAATAATGGCAGATCAATTACGCTCTCTTGATCATAGAGCGAGAAAAGGGGCATTCATTAGCAGGTGTCCTGAGATGTTACTACAGGAAGTTTTGATGCATGTAGAGCCCATTTTGTTCTAAATCCTC
>JAFDAP010000430.1 GCA_019313765.1 Deltaproteobacteria bacterium
GAAATTCGTAGCTGAAAAATATGGCAACCTCATCGATGCTCTCTATTCGGACAAAGAAAATGTGGACGTGGAAGCCAAGATTACCTATGAGGATGGCCGGACCACCACCATGAGGGCCAATCTCAAAATCCGCCATGCCGAGACATATTAACGGAGAGAAGACGCTATGAATGAAAAAAAAGAACCCATACTTCGCGCAGAAAATATCAGCATTAGCTTTGGCGGCCTGAGGGCCCTGGATGATGTCAGCCTGGAGATCTACCCCGGCGAGATTTTTGCCATCATCGGCCCCAACGGCGCCGGTAAGACAACCATGCTGAACGTGATCAACGGGTTCTACAAACCCGACAAGGGCAGTATCGTCTTTGAGGGCAAAAAACGGCCGAAAAAAATGAAACCGAATGTTATAGCGGCCCAGGGAATTGCCAGGACCTTTCAGAATCTGGCCCTGTTTACGGGAATGTCGACCCTTGGAAACATCATGGTAGGGCGGACCATGATGATGCATTCCAACATCTTTTCCCAGGCCCTCTACTGGGGATTCAGCCGGAAAGAGGAGATCGAGCACAGGAAGGCCGTGGAACGGATCATCGACTTTCTTCAGATCGAAAATATCCGCCAGACACCCACCAGCATGCTCCCATATGGTCTGCGGAAAAGGGTAGAATTAGCAAGGGCCCTTGCAGCAGAACCAAAGCTCCTGCTCTTGGACGAACCCATGGCCGGCATGAACCTGGAAGAAAAAGAGGACATCGCGCGGTTCGTTCTGGATGCCAATGAAGAATTGAATTACACCATAGCCCTTATCGAGCATGATATGGGGGTGGTCATGGATATCTGCGACCGGATCATCGTCCTGGATTTCGGAAAAAAGATCGCCGAGGGGACCCCGGATGAGATTAAGGCAAATCCCAAGGTGGTTAAGGCGTATTTAGGTGAGGCAGCATAATAAAAATTAACTCCGAAATTCGGATTTCGGAGTTAAGGACGGAAGCTTAAAAACCGGTACATATTAAATGGCAAAACAGACTTTGAAACTCAGCACTAACACTAAGGAGTAACTCTATGGCTTTTTTCTTTGAAGTACTGGTTACCGGGCTTATGGTGGGTATCATGTATTCCCTTATTGCCCTGGGTTTTGCCCTGATTTTCAAGGCATCGGATGTCTTTAACATGGCCCAGGGTGCCATGAGCCTTTTGGCAGCCCTGGTCCTGGTCGGTTTCCTGACCCAATACATGCATCTCCCATTATGGCTTGCCCTACTCGCCACGGTAGGTGTAATGACCATATTGGCGTATGTCGTCGTGTTTGTTGTCCTCAAACCCCTTGTGAACCGTCCCCCGCTCATGCTCTTTATGGCCACCTTCGGCATCATGTACCTTGTTGAGGGAATCGGACAGTCCATTTACGGGACCCAGGCCAAGGGCCTGGAAATCGGCATCCCGGAGACTTCATTCGAAGTTGTCGGGATATATATGAGCACCTTTGATCTCTTCTTTGCAGGCGTCGCAGCAGTGCTCGTGGCCGGACTCGTCTGGTTTTTTAATAAGACAAGAAACGGGAGGGCCCTCCGGGCCGTGTCCGACGATCATGAAGCGGCCCTCTCCGTGGGCATCCCACTGCTCAAGGCCTGGTACTTAACATGGGTCATTGCGGGGGTGGTTGCCACGGTGGCAGGAGTGGCCTGGGGGACCCGTCTTGGGGTCCAGTTCAGCCTTTCTTATATCGCCTACAAGGCATTGCCTGTGCTAATCATAGGCGGGATTGACAGTATCCCCGGGGCCATCATTGCGGGCCTTATTGTGGGGGCCGGGGAGAACTTAGGCGAGGTATTCATCGGGCCATACGTGGGGGGAGGTATTCAGACATTCTTCCCCTACCTCATGGCCATCGTTGTCCTCTATTTCAAACCTTACGGTATGTTCGGAAAAGAGATTGTTGAGAGGGTTTAAACGTAACAAAGCGGAGCGAGCCTATGTTTTATAGAGAATGCGGCAATTTCAAAGATAGTTATGAAAGTGATATGGCCATCTTCCCTATCCCTTTGGACAGGTGGGGGTTTATTGTCATGCTTTTCCTGGCCTTTGTTATTGTCCCTTTATTTGCCAGCGAATACCTGATCACCAACATCATTATCCCTTTTTACTGTTTTGCCCTGTCCGCGTTCGGGCTCAATGTATTGGCCGGATACGCCGGCCAGATCTCATTAGGGCATGCCGCATTTATGGCCGTTGGAGCCTACGGCTCGTTTATCCTGTACGGCCGGTACGGCATTCCTCTCATCCCGAGCATCATTGGCGGCGGCCTGATTGCCTCGATAGTGGGGACCTTTTTCGGCCTCCCCTCCCTCAGGATCAAGGGTTTTTATCTGGCCATTGCCACGTTGGCCTCGCAGTTTATCATAGAATGGGTCATTGTACACTGGCAATGGTTGAGTGGTGGGGTTTTCGGAACCATAGAGGCGCCGGATATGTTCATCTTTGGGTGGGAGTTAGACACGGCCGTTAAGAAATATTACCTTGCCCTATGCATACTGGTCTTGCTTATGACAATCGGCAAGAACCTGGTGCGCGGTCAGTTGGGACGGAACTGGATGGCCATTCGCGATGTGGACTTTGCCGCGGCGATCATTGGCGTAAACCTCTATCGTGATAAATTAACAGCCTTTGCCGTGAGCACCTTTTATGCGGGTGTAGGCGGTGCTTTAATAG
>JAFDAP010000431.1 GCA_019313765.1 Deltaproteobacteria bacterium
GGCAAGGTAGAGGTCATGGTCGGTGACAACAAGAATATCCTCGGACCCGGCGAAAGTCTGCATTTCAATTCCTCTATTACCCATAAGCTCAGAAACATAAGCTCGGAAAAGGCCGAGTTGCTGGTGGTGCTGTATACGCCATAAAGACGACCGCTTCGCTTGAGAAGCACTCTGTAGAGTGTAACCTTTTTGCGTGCATTCTCTCTCATAGCGTAGCGCAGGGCTTTAGCCCTGCATCAAAATGGCAGAGCTTTAGTTCTGCATCAAAATGGCAGAGCTAAAGCTCTGCGCTACGAAAAAAGGTTACACTCAAATCATGATATCAATAAGTTATAAGAACTTGACTGTATAGGAAATTCCTTTTTTTGGAGCGGCGTAGCCGCGTTTCATAAAATCGCGGAGCGATTTTATAACTTGAGGTGCATCAATGGCATATGAACTGACTGAAGAACAAAGAATGATTCGGGCAATGGTGAGGGAATTTGCCCGTGAAGTCCTTTTGCCTACTGCCGCAGAGAGGGATAAGACGTGAGGGAATTTGCCCGTGAAGTCCTTTTGCCTACTGCCGCAGAGAGGGATAAGACAAAGGAATTCCCGAGGGAAAACATTAAACAGATGGGTGAACTGGGACTTATGGGCATGAACGTCCCGCCCGAATACAATGGCGTAGGGGCGGATACAGTGAGCTATTCCGCAGCGCTGCAGGAGATTGCCTATGCCTGTGCCTCCACGGCCGTGGTCATGTCGGTCCACAACTCGGTGGCCTGCGGTCCCATATACCTCTTCGGTTCAGACTACCTCAAAGAAACCTATTTAAAGCCATTGGCCGCAGGGGAGAAGATCGGGTCTTTTGCCGTAACAGAAGCCAGCGCCGGTTCAAATCCGGCAGGGCAGAAGTCAAAGGCGGTCAGAGACGGGGACAGTTATGTGATCAACGGGACCAAGATGTTCATTACAACCGGAAAGAATTCGGATGTTACGGTTGTGACCGCCTATACGGACAAGGAGAAAAAGCATCGCGGCATAAGTGCCTTTATTGTGGAAAAGGGAACGCCAGGCTTTTCTGTCGGAAAAGAGGAAGATAAAATGGGGCTTAGGGCCTCTGATACGGTGGAATTGATTTTCGAGGACTGCCGTGTGCCCGCAGAGAACCTTTTGGGCGAGGAAGGGGACGGGTTTATGACTGCCATGGTCTCTCTCGACGGAGGCCGGATCGGCATTGCATCCCAGTCCGTGGGCCTGGCCCAGGCCTGCTTGGACGCTGCAGTGAATTATGCAAAAGAAAGGGTCCAGTTCAATAAACCTATCTCCCAGTTTCAGGGGATACGCTGGATGATCGCGGACATGGCCACCCAGATCGAGGCGGCCAGGCTTCTGACCTTTAATGCCGCAGCCATGAGGGACAGGGAAGAGAATTTTTCAGCGGCCGCGTCCATGGCAAAGGTTTTTGCCTCTGAAATGGCTAACAAGGTGGCCTACCAGGCCCTTCAGATTCACGGCGGGTACGGCTATATCAAAGAGTTTCCGGTTGAAAGATACTACCGTGACGCAAGGGTCTTCACCATCTATGAAGGCACTTCCGAGATCCAGAGAATAGTCATTGCAAACCATGTCATTGGAAAATGACCATTATTTATCTCTTCACCCATGTGCTACGTTGTTCACTGTAAAACATGAAGCCGATTTTTGAACGGTACCAAGAGATCATACCTGATTTTTCCCTTTTCCAGGAAAGTCTCCACAATCCCTTTCCCACCCACCTCAGGGTCAATAGAATAAAAACAGAATCGGTTTTGTTAGTGGATTCCTTAAAGGCTAAAGGGATTCACCTCAAAAAAGCGACCGAAAAGATTGACACCCTGTATTTTGCGCCGGAATTGAATACCTCTGGAAATCTGCTGGAATATTTTCTGGGCCATATTCATCCCCAGGCCCTCACATCCTGCCTTGCCTCCATAGCCCTTGGGCCGGAACAAGGCACTTATGTGGTTGATATGTGCGCTTCTCCCGGCGGAAAGACCTCACATTTGGCGGAATTGATGAACAACACGGGCTTCATAGTTGCCAATGAACTCTATCCCAAAAGACAAATCCCTTTGGGACACACCCTTGAAAGATTGGGCGTCCTTAACGCGGTTATTACCGGGTATCAGGCCCAGGAGTTCCCCATGAAACACCGCTTTGACTATATCCTGGCCGATGTCCCCTGTTCGGGAGAGGGAAGGTTCAGACAGACAAAAGAAGATTTTACGTACCGGGAAACCGGTGCAAAGACCAGGCTTCCCGACCTGCAGAAAAAGATTATACTCAGGGGGTTTGATCTGCTGAAAGAAAACGGCGAAATGCTTTATTCGACCTGCACATACAACCCCGAAGAAAACGAATCAGTGGTCAATTTTTTATTGGAAAGTAGGGACGCAAAGCTGCTTCCCATTCATGTGGGCCTGGATTACGATCCGGGACTAATCAAATGGGGTAATGAAAACTATGACAAACAACTTGAAAGAACTGCCAGGTTCTATCCCCACAGAATCGATTCAGTGGGATTTTTCATGGCCCGAATTGGCAGAGAAAAGTGACCGGCGGCGCATTTTTTCATACATGGAAGACCGTTTTGGAATCCCTGAAAAAGTGTTTGATAACTACCTGTTGTTCAAGCGAAAGGGTAGCTGGCAGCTCATAGATAATACGGTTTTGGAGGTCATGTCCGCATCACAACTCAAGGTCTCAAAAGTGGGCTTAAGGGCCTTTCAGAAGATCGGCGTGTTTGTGAAACCCACGACCCGGTTAATCCAGGTTTTCGGGCAGGCCGCGATAAAGGCAAGGATTGAGATTGATGATGAACAACTGGCAAGACTTGTGGCCGGGGAAGAACTTCCTGTGGACATGGATCTGGATACGGGTTATGTGATTCTTGTCCAAAGGAAGGACCGGGTTTTGGGTCTCGGATTTTTAATCAACGGCAAGGTTCGTTCCCAGATTCCCAAAAAAGAACTGAGACAGGCTATGCTGGAGACTTAAGGGTTTTGTCCATGAACATAGTGTCTTCCAAAAACATCTTAGTCCCGCCGCGCCGACCGAAAAGGCGGGCACCCCGGTTGAATATGCTCCGCATTCAACAGGGCAGGCAGTGGCCCGCCCTACGACGGCATACAGCCTTTTTTTGTAGCGCAGAG
>JAFDAP010000432.1 GCA_019313765.1 Deltaproteobacteria bacterium
CTTTCCCGAGCATGAACACGCTGACTTCATCCCCTTTTTCCACACCGATATTTGCCAGTCGCATGGCATTATAAATAGTCTCCGCATCATCCGAATAAATAATCACAAGAACGTCCATCGGGAAACCTCCTTAATAAAATTTGAAGCAATGATTACTTACACCCTTATTGAGTCAGGCTGAATCAATGACAATCAAATGTCTTACACAATAATAAAACCATGATAAGATTTCAATCATAATAATCGTGACTATTGATTTTGCGGATGGTAAAAACGTCGTAACTGGTCAGGTTCAACGTTCTGAACCGTGAACCTGACAACCTGAGTAGTTACAAAAGGTCTTCATATTTTGAAAAAGATACCAACATAATACTAAAAGAATTTGCCTGGTATTAGATATGACTATAAAAGGCGTTTTATTTGATTTTGACGGGACCTTAACTCACCCCGGGGCCCTTGATTTTCCTGCAATCAAACTTGAACTGGGGTGTCCTGTGGATCAGCCGATCCTTGAATACCTGGAAACCCTGGCGCCCGCTAAGCGGGCTCGGCTAATGAAGATATTAGAGGAAAAAGAAGACATTGCGGCCAAAGCATCCCGACCTAACAGGGGGGCGGAAAAATGCCTTAACGATCTTAAAAACAGGGGGATTCTCTTAGGCATCCTGACACGAAACAGCCTGAGTTCAATAAAAAAGGCCCTTCAGCAATTTCAAGGTATAACCACGCAGGATTTTTCAGCCATTATTACCCGTGATGTCTCACAGCCCAAGCCCCACCCGGATGGCGTTATCCAGGCAGCAAGAAAAATGGGGCTTAAATCTTCCGAATTACTGGTTGTAGGGGATTTTCGTTTTGACGTGATGGCGGGAAATGCCGCTGGAGCCAGGACGGCCCTTCTGACCGATGGGGAGAGACCGGTTATGGTCTCCGAGGATCCCGAACCCGACTTCACCATAAGCCATCTCGAAGCAATCTTTGATATCCTGGAGGATATTTCGTAGGGCCGTAGGCGTAGCAGTAGCCTACGTTGATGACGTTTTGGGCTTGACAACGCAGCCATCAGAATTTGCAGCCGATCGCAGTAGAAGTCTATTCTCGGACAGCCTTCTATAGAGTAAAATCAATATGAAGCAAGCAAAAAACAAAAGTCTTGTCTTAGCAGGCGACATCGGCGGGACCAAAACAAATCTGGGACTATTTTTGATGGGGAAAAAACGTCCCCTTTTAAAAGTCATGGAGACCTATTCCAGCCGGAATGCCCCTGACCTTGAAAGTATGGTTGAACGATTTCTTGAAAAACATCAGGCATCAATCGTCGGCGCCTGTTTTGGTATTGCCGGTCCCGTGGTTAACGGACAATGCAAAACCACAAACCTTCCCTGGAATGTGTCCGAAGCTCAAATAAAAAGGCTCTTCAGATGGAAACACGTGCGCTTGATCAATGATCTGACCGCTATGGCCTTGGCTATTCCCCTCCTGAAAGGCAACGAGTTCTTTTCCCTGAACAGGGTCAGGGCTCGAAAAGAAAAAAATATTGGTCTTATAGCCCCGGGAACAGGATTGGGAGAGGCACTCCTTATCTTTCAAAACGGGAAATATATCCCTGTTTCTTCCGAAGGAGGGCATGTGGATTTTGCCCCCAACTCGAGAACAGAGGTCCGGCTATGGGAACACCTGCACCGTCGATTCGGTCATGTGAGTATCGAAAGGCTTTTATCAGGCCCCGGTCTGATCAATATCTATTCATGGCTGAAAGACACGGGGCGTTACAGCGAACCCGCATGGCTTAAAAGAAAAAGCAAGGTTCCCGGAAACGGAACCTTGCTTTAACCGCATTGACTACCGGATGCCTCTATTTAGGAGGCGGCATTCCCCCCCAAATACTGCCCAAATTGAAAGAAGGGACCTTCATGAAGGCGTTTGTGAATAAGGGCAGGTTCAAAGATCTGCTGGAAAACATTCCCGTTCGGGTCATCCTCAGTGACAGGGCCGCCCTGTTAGGAGCGGCATATTCTGCCTTAAAAACAGCTTGAGATTCAGCCATAAATAATATATTGACAATATCTATATCTGTAACGGCATTTGTAACCGTAGCAATCACGTCAGATAATACATCGTTTAAGAAAATGATTTTCAAGGGAGCTGCCGTGCATCTAAATAAAACGATATTTTTCCCGGAAAAATACCCCACCAAAGAATATTATCCTTTTAATCTACAAACTTTTCACCAAAGCCAAAGCATTGAGTTCTCTTCGTTAATAACTTTTTTCATAGGTGAAAACGGGACAGGGAAATCCACCCTGCTGGAAGCCATTGCTCACAAATGCGGTATCCATATATGGAAAAGTGTTCAAGCAAGACGAGTAGAAATGAATCCATACGAGCAAGATCTCTATAAGTATATTTCAGTGGAATGGAATAATGGCTCTGTACCAGGATCATTCTTTTCATCCGAGATATTCAGGGATTTCACTCGATACGTTGACGAATGGGCGGCTTCCGACCGAACCGTTCTTAAATATTTCGGGGGAAAATCCTTAATGACCCAATCTCACGGTGAGTCCCTCATGTCATTCTTTAAGGCCCGTTACCGGATCAAAGGTCTCTATCTATTAGACGAACCTGAAACTGCCCTTTCGCCAAAAAGTCAGTTGGAGTTACTAAGGGTGATCAGCGATATGAGCAACGCCGGGCA
>JAFDAP010000433.1 GCA_019313765.1 Deltaproteobacteria bacterium
CCTGTTTACCTGCCATGGGTTCATCGGGAAGGCTTATCTCGGGGATATCTATCTTGCCGTCCGGAATTCTTTGAATGTTTCCCTTAAGTCTGCTGACCTCGTCCATGGCTGCACTGATCAGCCCTGAAAAATCATCCACCAGTTTTGCGACCATCCCCATGTCAAGGGCCTCTTTGGCCTTGATGGGCCTTCCCAGACAGATCATCTCATGAAACAGTTCCGCGCCCTGAGGCCATTTTCTGTAAGGTACAATACAACCCCCGATTCCCGGCAGGATGCCCAAGGTGATCTCCGGAAATTGGAAGAAAGCCTTTTTGGTAGCCACCATGCTGTGACACCTCAACGCCACCTCGAGTCCGCCGCCAAGGGCCAATCCGTTTATAGCGGCAACCACCGGTTTGTCCATCTTATCCATGAACAACTGGACCTTGGCACAATCTCTGGAATACCGGACCGAGGCCTCGCTATCCCCTAACATCTCTGGAAACTTTCCTATATCCGCCCCTGCCGAAAAGGCGGCCGTGCCGTAGCCTGTTACGATAAATCCTTTTACCGCCGGATCATCTGCGCCCTCCTCGAGCACGGCTAAGATTTCATCTGTGACCTCATCGGTCAGGGCATTCATGGCCTGGGGTCTGCGAATGGTGATGATTTTTACGCCGTCCATCTCATCCACCAGGATGAAACGGTTGAAGTCCTGGTAAAAGTCAAAGGACTCCTTTGCCTGGGGAAAGCCCGGACGTTCAGTCTCAAATTTTTTCATGATCCGGTCGACCTCGGCATCACCCAGTTCCGCCATCACATCAAAAGGCCCTTTCCTGAATCCCAGTGCAATCTGGCAGCCGAAGTTGAGGTCTTCCCTTGTTCCGATCCCCCGGTCAATAATATCAAAGGACTGGGAAAAGAAGATCCCCAACATCCTGTCCCTGATGGTATTTTTAATGTCCTTCGGGACCTCGACTTTGCTGCCGGGCCGATTTGTCAGCCACCTGTCAACAGACCCTAAGATCGGTGCCGGCCTGTAATGGGCGCCTTCCTCCATCTGGAGGGTATTGGTTTCAATGATAATGGGATTTCCGTTCGCCATGTTCAACACGAAAAAGGGACCTGCAAATACGAACTCCTCCATCACCTTGTCAACCTGGCTTACAGCAGCCTGGTCCAGGAGATAGGCGGCCTCATTGCACCAGTTGTCAAAGATACGGTCCAACATGAAACATATGGCGTTGTCCGTAATGATGGGGGCCTTGCCCGTATTGGCAAAAAACCAGAACAGGTCATCAACCACATCCCGGCTTCCCCCTTCCCAGGTAATGACCTCCACGGGAAGGCTCCGCCATGCAGGGGCAAAAAAGTGTGTAATGGTGGTCCTTTCCGGGTTTTTCATATTGGAAAAGATCCTGTCCGCAGGGATGGAACTCGTGTTTGAAGTTATGATGGCGTTTTCGCTGACAATGCCTTCCACAGTGTCAAAAATCTTCTGTTTCAGGGGAATGTTTTCCGTTGCTGCCTCAATGACCAGATCGCAATTCTTTATCTGGTTGTAGTCGGTGGTATAAAAGATATTCTCGGCCACGGCCCTGGCCTGATCCTCCTTCATCTTCCTTTTGTCCACGGCCTTTTTTACGTAACCTTCAAGCCGTTTCTCTGCATTCTTGAGCGGTTCTTCCACAACATCCACCAAATAGAGTTTGATATCCGGCAGGGCGCTTTTCAGATAATATCCGATATCAGGCCCGATGGTCCCTGCACCGATGACGGCCACCTCCTTTGGAAGGGGTCGGGTGGGTTTTATCAGCAAAGGGTTGTATGTTGTCGGGTACAGCTTTTTTGTCCGGTCCATGAATATCCTCCCTTATCATTTGTTATGAACAAAATTTGTATACCGTATACTAAACCCTTGTCAAGGCAAACCCTAAGAAGGCACCCATTAAAAACCTCTTGTTGTATGGCCGGTATAATGGTATTGAAAACCCATAGCCGTTCATGGGTTCAAGGTTCAAAGGTTCATGGTTCAGGGTTCGCTACGATTGCTGAGTTTCAGGATGTGTATGATCATGCCGGACGCACGCTCTGCCATTCGTGGTTTCTGAAACGCCGTTTTATAGGCACTGAAAAGGAGGCTGAAATGTCCGTAATGTTTGAAACTACCGAAATCAAAAAAATGCAACTGAGAAACAGGTTTGTTCGGTCGGCCACCTGGGAAGGGATGGCTGCTGAAGATGGTTCATGTACTCCTAAGCTTACGGAGCTTATGAGCCGGCTCGCGGAAGGCGGTGTGGGCCTGATCATCACGAGCCATGCGTATGTCCGGCAGGATGGACAGGCCGCACCGTGCCAGCTTGGGATTTATAAAGATGAAGTCATCAATGGCTTGAGGGAGATGACTCACGCGGTGCAAAAGCACGGCAGCCGGATTGTAGTTCAATTGGCCCATGCGGGTTTTTTTGCAAACGCAAAACTGACCGGTCAGATGCCCATGACCCTGTCACAGGCAGAGGAATTTGCCGAGTCCCCCCGAAGGGAGATGACCTTAGAAGATATCCGGGACATTGTGGAATCATTCAGCCAGGCTGCTCGACGAGCCAAAGAGGCCGGATCGGACGGTGTACAGATTCATGCGGCCCACGGATATCTCTTGAGCCAATCGTTATCCCCTGTTTTCAACAAACGCAGCGATGCATATGGCGGGTCAGTG
>JAFDAP010000434.1 GCA_019313765.1 Deltaproteobacteria bacterium
GCCAGACGATCCCTGGTGATTCCCGGTGGCAACAAATGAAAACGATCTTCCCGGGTGCCGTAATGATCCATGAAAACCTGTTTTTCCTGTTTGGAGAGCAATAAGATCTGCGTTTTTGACCGGTTATTAAAAACAGCCCGTTCCAAACGCAAATAACTACGGCAACGACCTGTCAAACGATACCAGGAACTCCTTTCGCGCGCCTTGGCCGCAAAACAGGCATCTGCCTCAAAATAAACATCCAGACCGGGCATCTTATTAAAGCCGACAATTACATCATAGTTCATTTGCGCCAAAAATTCTTTAAGCCTTTTGGCAAAGGACTCACACCGCCGGTGATTGGTAAAACCCCGGCCCGGAAGGATTGAAACATTTAAACCGTCGGGCAGGTCCCCCTGCCAGTACCGGGCAAAAACGTCCACCCGATGACCGCGCACCCGGCAGACCTCTACAATGCGCAGCAGGTCCCTCTGCATCCCCCCAAAGGGGACATATTCAAACAGGCAAAATGCAAATTTACCTTTTTTTGTCACTTGAATTTGTCTCCCATTTCAATATTTGCCTTTCGGATTTCCCTGTCTCTGACAAATTGATTAAATTTAAACGGTCTAAAGACATTTCATTTTGCCAATTTGTAATAAAGAATTTGTGAGACGGGATTGTAAATATGCGAGGGTAGAAGGCTGCAAAGGCCAAAAAGCGTTATGAAAATAAGAGCGCCTGTGTTTTAAAATCATACACTGGTGGACTTCCCTAGGAGGCTGTCCGAGAATGGCTTCGTAGCGAGATCGAGCGAAAGTTTTGAGGGCAAGTCGAAGATCCCGGACTTTGAGCGGGGGCGACAAGGCCAAAACGGCCGTATGCGTAGCAGTAGCCTACGTTGAGGACGTTTTGGGCTTGACAACGCAGCCATCAGAATTTGTAGCCGATCGCAGTAGAAGTTTATTCTCGGACAGCCTCCTAAAACAATTATCGAAAACCAACGCATTTGTAACTAATCACAGCAGACTTTGAATTTTTATCCCTTTCTGTTTTAGTCTATTCTTCTCGGAAATGAGTGGCTGACCAACGATCTTGTCCACCACATAAAACATGTTGCCGCCTTCTTTTGCATATTTCCGGCCATAGGATATAGGCACATCCGGTGTTATGTCGCCTAACAGGGATTCGGCCACTGATTTGATCTTACGTTTTCCGGAAGCCAGCAGCACTACTGTTTTTGCCTCATAGACCAGTGTGGCGCCCATGCTGACGGCATAGAGAGGGCATTCCCTATCAGAGGAAAAATGTCCATCGGCCACGGCGTTGGCTACGGTGTTATTGTCCAGCTTCACTAACATTACCTTGCCGGCATTGAAAGGGATTCCCGACTCATGGAAGGCCACGTGTCCGCGCCCCCCTACTCCGATGATCTGCACATCAATCCCGCCGGCCTTTTTGATCTTCCGCGCATACCCATTCAAAACAGTATTGCGAATCCACGCCAGATACTCGGAAGCCGGTTTTGCCTTGATAACAATCGACCTGCCTGCATCTGTACCAGCCTCTTTCCAATCCTTTGGGTGCGCTTTAAGTTCGCGTATCAATTGTTTTTGATCGATCAAAGAACCGTATGGCACATTGGTTTCTATGAATTTTTTTGTAAGAAGACCAAAAAACTCCTGGATCATAAAGTAGCAGTAACTCTCCGGATGGATCGCGCGTTGCTGGGCGTTTTCCCCGGGGAGGCCCACATATTCATCAAGATTGAAACTCCGGATCCGTCCGCTGTCAAATTCACCGGAATTGGCCGCTTTTACAAGGTACTTGTAAAGTCCTGTGGGAGAACTTCCCGTGGCCAACCCCAGAACAAACTCCTGTTGTTTGCGCAGGGTTTGGGTGATATTCTTTTTGACTATTCCGGCCGCCACTTCACTCATATGTTTAAAATTACGTGTCACAACAATCTTGAATGGCATCCGTAACCTCCTTATAAAACTTCATGATTTGTCTTTCCTGTTTCGTGAGGGTGGAAATTTTTCGACCTGTGCGGCTGAGCCGGTTATCTGGCCTACAATAAAGACCGTAGGATGGGGGCTCTGTCCCCCACAATATGTGCCCCACATAGGGGCACGCCAAAATCATCCGAGCGCATCTCTTACAACGTCGGCAATCTGCCCACAGTACTTTTCGGTCAGGTCATCGCTCGGCCCTTCTACCATCACCCGGCAGGCGTTCTGTGTCCCTGAATACCGCACCAGTACGCGGCCCTGATCTCCTAATTCCGCTTCCACCTGTTTGATCGCCTCAACCACCTGCGGCACAGTGGAAATATCCGGTTTGCTCTTGACCTCCACGTTGATAAGCTTTTGCGGGAAGATATCCATCATGTTTGCAAGTTCGGAAAGCGTTTTATCTTCCTTAATCATTGCAGCAATCAATTGCAATGCGGCGATAATGCCATCGCCGGTAGTATGGTGGTTGAGGAAAATCAGATGTCCGGATTCTTCGCCTCCTATCACGGCACCAAGACGTTGCATATCCTCAAGGACATAGCGATCGCCCACCTTGGAGGCATGGTGTTTAAAACCGTATTTCTTGCAGGCGATGCTCAGGCCGAGATTGCTCATCACGGTGCTGACCACCAGATCGTTTTGCAGCTTTCCTTGTTCTTTGAGCATCCTGGCACAAATTATCATGATTTGATCTCCGGT
>JAFDAP010000009.1 GCA_019313765.1 Deltaproteobacteria bacterium
GTCAAAAAATCCCCCAGAAACGAATTAAATATTTTATTATTTCTCCTTTATGAACCGCTGTCAATAACGTTTCATATCCCAAACACTGCAACGCCAAATTCCAAGCCAAATGAAAACCGAAAACCAATTCTCCTTTGTCGAAGTTTATGTCTTTAGCAGTAAAGGGAGAGGGTTGGTGGGAGGGATACAGGGCAATGGTTTTCTGAGAAATGAACCAACAAAATCAAGAACGAAGGGCCTTTAAGAGGTTGGACTTTTCCAGTACCCCGATCCTTCGGGAAGGTTTTCAATGTCGAGCATGATGGATATATCGCCGTTTTCGAGGATTCCCACACCGGCGAAAAGCCTTGCTTTTGCCAAAAGTTCCCCAACGGGCATGACCATGATGGGCTTATTGCCGATAATGCTGTCCACGGCCACTTCCATTTCCATCTCCGCTCCGTTTTCGCTGTACTTTTCTCCGGGATATCTGAGCTTCAAAATATGAAATGCCTTCCTTCCATCATCCTTAACACCCAATAACCCCCTGAGGTCATAATAAGAAGCCATATCATCAGGAGGGATAGTCTCCCTTTGGTCGATGAATACAACATTTGAGGTGGGGATGGAGAGGGTGTATTCACCTAATCTGAAATTTATGGTGTAAACAACCGAAAGGGAGACAGGAAGCTTTATAGTGAATTCAGTCCCTTTTTCAGGTACCGATTCAATGGTCATGACACCGCCTAAATATTCAATACCCTGGGCAACCACATTCATGCCGATACCCCTGCCCGCAATGTCCGTAGCTTTGGACGCGGAAGAGAAATCAGGGCTGAGAATGGTATCAAAAAACTCCTGTTGAGACATCCGTGCAATCTCTTCATCCCCCATGGACTTCTTATCCTTGAGGTATCTGGTGATGGCTGTTCCGTCAATCCCTCTCCCGTCGTCGCTCAATTTGATGATAAGGCTGTCTCCTTTTCGGGTCGCATCCAGCCTTATTTCCCCTTCAGCACTTTTCCCAAGTTTCACGCGTTCATCGGACGGTTCAATTCCATGGGC
Source organism: Deltaproteobacteria bacterium (assembly GCA_019313765.1). Lineage (GTDB taxonomy): Bacteria > Desulfobacterota > DSM-4660 > Desulfatiglandales > Desulfatiglandaceae > JAIOSR01. Next base: position 1,045 of record JAFDAP010000009.1, read on the forward strand.
AATGGAATTTCTAAAGATATGGACAAAAGGCTCCCTGAGACGTTCAAGAAGGGTGATATCAGCCTCTAAGGCCCCTCCTACTACCTTGAACATGACCTCCTTTTTGTTTTCCTTAGCCAGGTTTCTGATGGTCTTTACAAAGATATCTGCAAAGTCCGCCACCGAGATAAGCCTTAATTGAGCCAGGCGAAAATGGAACCCCTTAAGCATGGAAGTGTAATCATCAATCCAATTTTTAAGACCTCCGGATACCTGCTCTAAAGAAAGCGGCGGCAGGGCATTTTCCAAAAAAAGAATTTCCTGGGAAAGGCCTAAAAGTTCTTCTATCAGGGAATACTTCACCCGGACATATTTCAGCCCTTCGGCAGATGAGCGATTGGAGAGTTGAGGCGGCCCCGCCGTATCAACCTCGATCGCCAATGCATCGAGCCCCTCCCTGAATTTGGAGATTAAGGTGTCGAACAAATTCTGGTCTTCAGCAGAACCGATTTCGTCCATTCTCGACACCAACAGTCTGAGCAGATCCCCACCCTGAAATAGCAACTGGATGGCATTGGGTTGAGGTTCCACAGAGCCATTTTGAAACTCCTTACACCATTTCTCCATGGCATGGCTCAAGTTGGTAATCTTTTCTAAGCTGAGTGCATTTGCCATGCCTTTTATGGAATGTATTTTACCGTGGATGTCGGCCCACAGGTCGAGATTGGACGGGTCTTTTTCCACGCTAATCAGGAGCCGGTCGAGTTCCTCAAGGTATTTCTCCGACTCCTGAGTGAATATTTTTTCATATTTTGTCAGGTCCATAAGGCAGTTTCAGCAATGTGCTCCATATGTACTCAGGGGTAACGCGCCGCGCAGTATAATTTCCCACTGTATAAACTGTATCTGCATTTTTCCCGTCCTCAATCCATAACAGCCCGACGATTCCATCGGGAACCAGCGCCATTTTCTTGTCAGACCATTTTACAAGAATAATCCTGTACTTATCCTTAAGGTCTTCTTTTCTCTTTCCCAGCAGGCTTACAATATCAACAACATCAAACAGCTCTCCCCTGTAATACATCAGACCAAGATGACTCTGTGGGGCCAAGGGAACAGGTGTAATCTTGGCATCTTCCACTACACGGTAGACATGCCGGGCATCCATTCCAAAATATTCATCTGCTGCCTTAAACGTAAGCAATTCCATGGCTTCGCCTGATAAAATCTTCTCACTCCGTTCGATGATTTTATGAAGCAGGCTCATCGCCTGCGCTGAGTTTGAATCGACGCTGGGTTTCCATCATCTTTTCCGAAAGGGCGTTCAGTGAATTCATTGCCTTTACTATCTTTATCATATCTTCTTTCTGGTTTCTGGTCGCAATAGTGGTCTTCTGGGTGGAGACAAAGTTCTTATTGGCAAGCCTGGAAAGCTCCTGAAACTGATTTAAAAGACCTCTCATCTGTTTTACCTGTTTGCCTGTCTCCTCCTCAACTTCCTGTATGGTCATTGCGATATCCTTGACACCTTTCAATGTCTCGGCAAATGTGTCTACCACCCTGTGGATGGTTTCCCTACCATGATTAATACCCTCCTGGCTTTTGGCAAGGGCCACGGTCACGGTCTGGTTGTCTTCGAGAATGTTTTCAATCATTCTCCTGATATCCTGAGATGACCGCTTGGAGTTGTCGGCCATGCTTCTTATTTCATCTGCCACTAAAGCGAAACCTTTGCCTGTTTCACCGGCCCTTGTGGCCTCGATTGAGGCATTGAGGGAAAGCAGGTCGGTCTTCCGGGCAATATCGTCAATGACATCAACAACCATTTTTATTTTTTCCACTTTATTCGCCAATTGAAAAATGGGCTGGGTGTTTTCTACCATCTGTCTAAGAACATCATCTAAATAAATAAGGGTCTCCCGGGCCTCGAGCTCACCTTTTTCGGTCTTGAGGCGCGCCTCATTGACCTTGGAAACTGTTTCCGCCGACTGTCTGACCAACTCGTCCATCTCGTTCAACCCATTATCCAGGCTGAGAGAGGTTTTCTGAACAATAAGGGTCTGCTCCTCAGAGCCCTTCGCTATGAGCTTTGCCGACTGGTCTATCTCCTTGCTGTTTGCCACCATCTTTTTCACTAAGCTTGAAAGACTTTTATTTGTTTTCTGGATCTGTTGGGACACATTTTTCAAGTCAAGCATCATGGTCCTGAGATGATCAACCATCGTACTAAAAACCTCTTCAAGGTCTCTGACCTCGTCCTGAGACAATAAAGGAATATCCCTGGAAAGATCTCCTCGACTGATCTCCCTGGCAACATTACTGAGGCTGTTTAACCTGTTGACGAGGGATTTGGAAAACATGCTTCCGAAAATAATGCCTGCAATAAGGGCCAAGACAGCGGATATGGCCTGGGCCAGAAAAAAATCATCCGATATCCGGTTGACAACGCCGACCACTACCAAAACAATCAGCAGCAAGGCCAAGAAGCTGAGGATGAGTTTATTCTTTAGACTTGTTCTACCCATTTACCGACATCCTCCATGGTTATGATCCATCCAGCTATTTCACCATCAATCTTGAGAAGAGAGACAATGATACGGATCTTTTGAGCATTAATAAACGCTGAAAAAAAGTCTTTTCCTGATTCCTGTTTGAGGAGCACTTTCTTGAGTGCGTCGATTACTTTCGGCGTCTCTTCTCTCAAAAACAGGGATACAAACTGACGATTCAATATTTCTTCAGAGGATTTGCTCATTATTTCAAGGGCCGAAGAATTGGCGATAATGATCCTGGTATCCCGGTCAAGGGCCATTATTCCCACACCCGCGCTTTCAGTGATGGCCCTGTGAAAATTTACGGTTTGGATCAATTCATCTGTTATTTGCCTCGGGATCAGGTTGCCTGCCTGGAAAACCGTTTCATCGGACACGGAGGGTATCGGCTCTACTTCGATCTTGTCTAACAGGGTCTCGATGTGTTTTGCCATTTTCTCCATAGGGCCCTTGGCAATAAAGTAATCAGCGCCTATCTCTTCAAGCCTGTCTAACTGTTCAATCATTACCCCTGACAGGGCGACAATGGGGAAGCAGGCATCGGGAAATCTTGTGCGGACATATTTTATTAACTGTTTCCCGTCTATCTTCGGCATAATCATGTCTACGAACAGGGCGTCAACACTCTCCTGTTCCAAGCGCGAGATACCCTCCTTACCGTCATAGGCCTTTATCACCCGGTATTCATGCGCCTCAAGCAATTCCGCGAGAAATTCCACGAAAAAGCTGTCATTGTCCACTACTAAAACTGTCTTAGAAATTTTACTCACCTCCTGATATTGACGATTTTCGATTGAAGATTGACGGATTCGTAAAAAGTCAGAATGTCCGAAACTGTCATTTCGACCGAAGGGAGAAATCTTATTTATTCAAATAGTTACACCTGAAAGATTTCTCGCTGCGCCCTCCGGGGCGTAGGCCCTACTGGCCGGAGGCTCGAAATGACAACAAAACGAGACCATCAATATTCAATCATCAATCATCAATCAATACACACCCGCCTTATCTCACTGATATCCGTTAACCCCTGAAAAGCCTTCATAATACCGTCCTGCTTCAGGGTGGTCATACCATCCTTTTTAGTCTGTTCAAAAAGCATTTCTGAGTCGGCCTGTTTCTTGATCATACTCTTTATTTCCGGCGTGCCCGCCATGAGTTCATGGATTCCGAGCCTTCCCTTATAGCCGGTCCCGGAACATACATCACACCCGCCGGGACGATAGAGAGTTAGATCGGGCGTGAATTCTATCCCGGTAGCCTCAAAATACTCTTTCCCATAGTCAGACACAATTTCCTCAAATTGCTCTTCGGACGGGTGGTATTCCTCACGGCACTCTTTACACAGTCTCCTGACCAACCGCTGGGCCATCACGCCCAAAAATGAATCGGAAAAATTGAGAGGGTTCAGGCCCATGTCCAGAAGACGCGTCACTGTTTCGGGTGCACTGTTGGTATGCAGTGTCGAAAAAACCAGATGGCCGGTAAGAGACGCCTCAACACCGATTGCTGCGGTTTCCTGATCGCGCATCTCACCGATCATGATCACATCAGGATCTGCCCTTAAGAAAGCACGCATTATCCTTTTAAAATCAAGCCCGATCTTGGGCTTGGCCTCCACCTGCCTTAGACCTAATTGCGTTATTTCCACAGGATCTTCCGCCGTCCAGATCTTAATACCAGGCTTATTAATATGGCCTAATGCAGCATGAAGCGATGTGGTCTTACCTGAACCGGTTGGCCCCACCACAAGCACCAGACCATATGGTTGGGAAACAATCTCTTTCATGAGTTTCAGGTTTCGTTCATTCAATCCCATTTCATCCATCTTCATGGCGCCGGCCTTGGCCAAAATTCTCATCACGACATCCTCAAATCCTCCGGTTGTGGGGAGTGTTGCAACCCTAAGCTCAAACGAGGGAATGCCTTTGCGCCTGAATTTGATTTTTCCGTCCTGTGGAAGACGTCTTTCCGCAATATCAAGCCCGGCCATAATCTTGATCCTCGAGAGGATTCCCCTGGCCATGGAATTAGGAACCTGAAGATATTCCTGGCACACGCCATCCATGCGAAACCTGACAGAGGTAGTTCTTATCAGGGGTGAGGGTTCGATATGGATATCGGAGGCCCCTTTTCTAAAGGCAGCCACCAAGACCTGATCAACTAATTTTACTACCTGCCCGGATGCTTCATCGATTTCTTCAACTTCTTCTACATCTTCTTCCTCTTCAAAAGAGACGTCCGGGATGAGATCAAACTCCTCCTCCATGTTTTCCATCGGGCCGGAATCATCCCACTTTTTTTCGTCAAAGAATATCTTGATAAAATCTTCAATGTCCTCCTTTATTGCCACTGAAAAATTTATTTTCTTAGTCTTCAGCAGTGTCCTAATGTGATCAGTCTTGCTGAGGTCCCTGGGGTCATCAATCAAAATCTCGATCCCATCCTTTCGCCAACTCAGAGGGACCCATAATTCATGCAACAAAAAGGTCTTTTTCAAATTGCCGATAAGCTCTATCGGCTTAGGAAACTCGGAATCATAGATTTTGAAAGGACAGCCATGGAAAAACGAAAGGGATTTGCCGATAGCCTCCTTTTTGACATTGAATTGTTCGATCAAGATCCATTCCACGCTCTTTCTGGTTTTCTTGGAAAGGGCCAGGGCCTTTTGCAACTGCTCGGTGTTCACCATTTCCTGGTTTAGGAGGTAATCGTATTTGGAGCCTGAAGAGATACTGGCCATTACCAAAGAGAGCTTATTTTTTATCTCCCCATTTTCAGGATCCAGATCCCCGGCAGACTCATAAAGTTCAAGGGCCAGATCCTTATGGTTGCGCTCCTCCATTTCCAGGCCCAGCCTGAATTTTATCTGGGCCATTTCCTTTTTCCCAAGGTCATGGTCACTTACTATTTTTTCCGCTTCCTCTACAGCTCTTTTAGGCGAATGGAGTCTCAAGAGGCACTCCACTATGTCAGGAATAATCTCTTCTAAAGGATATTCCAGACTGAACAGCTTTTCGTATTCCGAAACTGCGTCTGAAAAAAGGCCCAATTCCTTGAAAGCAGAAGCACTGTCAATAATTGCCGGGACTTCTTCACATCCTGAAAGGCTCTCTTTAAAGGCAGAAACATCTTCAGCGGAGACGCTCTGGCTGTCAATCTTTTCCCGATCAGCGATTTCCTTTTTTAAACTGCTGATCTTTTCCGTGATTGTCTCGTAACCCTTCGCGTCCAGTTCAGGTCTTTCTGAGAGTAACTGTTCATATATACCGAGGGACTCCACGGTCAAACCCATGGAATAATAGACCTCGGCCTCTTTTATTCTCGTGTTTACATCCATACTCATGCTCGTCTGACCGCCAAAGGGCTTTTTAATGTGAAATGTTTACCCCGCGTGTTGTAGCGAAGCGTAGATTTATCCGCCTCCGGAGGATTCCGCTATCGGGGCCCTGTAGGTCCGGTAGATCGTACTGGGATTAAATGCCTTTGGGGCATTATTAACCCGGGGTGCAGTCTATTTCTATGGGACGGCGATATCAAGTGTTATTATTTCTTCTTTCTAAAAAGATTCCGCCATCCTTTGGCCGTTGCCGCTTTCTTTAAAGAAGGCAACAGTATATCGCAACTGAGCCTGACCATTGCAATAGGCGCAAAAAGTCCCATAAGGATCATCACGTAACCGGATGAGGTCTTTCGCACATAGAGCCTGGCCTTTTCGAAAACCAGATCAGCCTCCCTGATCCCCTTCAGGGAACCAATGAAAAGCCCCCACGATTCCATGTTTTCCGATTCGTCAAGTAATGGAGACAAAAATTCCTTAAAGACAAGCACTCCCTCGAAAGAAAAAAGCATGACGCCCTCAACATCCTCAATTGTTAGAATATCATTAAATAGCTCTTTCAATATAACACCTCGCTCAGAACCTGTACGATCCTGTCTCTGGGACATTTTGGATTTACGGAAATCACAGTAGTCTCCTTGCCCGGCACCAGGATGAAATCTTTCGATTCACCTATGTCGAGATAACCGACTTTTAATTTTCCGGCACCAAAATATTTTCCTGCCTCCGACATTTGAGCCATAAGATTATCCCATGAGTTGTCCTGGCGTATGTCTTCCAGCCCGCATCTTTCCCCTATTTCCTTTTCCACCTTGCTTCGGATATCCCTCATGGGATCCGGCTTCTGCGATTCCGCCTGATCAGGCGCCTTTTCAACACCCTTTTTCTCCTCAGTCAAAACCTTTGGTTCTTCCGCCTGTGCAGCCTCATCCTTCAAACGCATAGCTTCAAGAAGTATTACCTGAAGGTCGCGCTCGATCTTCTTTTCCTTCTGGGGGCACACATTCTGGATTGAAAGAGTGACCTCATCCCAGGAAAATATCTCATAAGCAGCCTTAACACCCTGCAGGCCATTTATTCTGGCATCAAGCAGTTCTCCATCTCTAAAAAAGAGTACCCCATGTTTGCCTGATGATTTGTCCACCAGTCTGATGGTGCAGGTCTTCTGCTCCATCTCTATCAACTGCAAAAACATTCCCGAGGAAATACCATGTAAAGTCCCGCCCTCGGATTCCTTTCTCATGGCAGTCATTATTTTCTTAGCCAGATCATCAAGCATGAAAGGTTTTTCAATATAACCTACTGCCCCTCCTTCCCGGGCCAGTTTTTGCATTTCAGGTGTGCTGTATCCGGTCATGATTATTACCGGTATATCCGGATACTGTTCCATAATGCGGGCCAAGAGTGCGAACCCATCCATTCGTGGCATTTTAAGATCAGTGACTACGAGGGAGACGGGAAGTTTCTTAAGTTTTTCCATGGCGATAAGGCCGTCTCCGGCCATCAATACGGAAAAAGTCTCATCATACTTTTCTAATCCATCTTTAAGAGATAGCAACATCTCCTGGTCATCATCAACAATAAGAACCTTTTTTATCATTGGAACCTCTTTCTATTGAATATTTTCGATTGAATATTGACCGAGCCGACCATGTCGGTGGGAAACCGGCAATATCATGGCGGGGCCTTGCTCCGGAATAATAACGGCAATCCCTCAAAAGGCGGAACAAATCGTCAATCGTCAATCCTATGATGCCTTGTCAATATCCACGATCTTTATTCCGCCAACATAGTCCATTAACTCATATTTTCTTATCCCTCCTATTTTTTTTGCGATCTCATTTAATTTATTGATCTGACCACGTATTCTTACTATCTTTTGAAAATTGTCGTCATGAGGCCGCAAATTGGATAAGACTTCATCAAGTAGATTATTAACGATCGTAAGAGGTTGATTCAATCTGTGGGCAACTCCGCCGGCCATCTCTAAAACGCCCTGCAACTTCTCTTTAGTCGGTCGCTCTCTTCCATCATGGCCAGGCACGGCATCCATTCCTTCCGTCTCTCCAGTCACATCTCTCATGATGCCGTCAACAAATACCATAATGCCATCATTATCAAAAACTGCCTTGGCCGTTATGGTACACCATATTTGTGTCCCTCCCCCCTTTTTGAAAGGAAAACAGAGCTCTTCCACATAGCCCTTCTCCATGATGGCCTTTATCAAGTCACCCCTGTTTTTCTTGTTGCAGTACAACTCGGCCACCGGATAGCCGATAAACGCGCTAACGGAATCAAAGCCGAACATCTTTGCCAGACACCTGTTGCAGAAAATAAGCTTCCCCTCGACCGTTGTGCGGTAAATACCTACAGGCAGGTTATCAATGAATTCGGCATGCCATCTTGCCGGTTTATCAATAATAGTTTGAGAAGGTATGATTGCCATATTTTTTCAGCCCACCTTGCCGTGTTGCAGTACACGGAGATGCAGTTTCATGTCAGAAACTGACATGAAACTTCTCGAGTTCTTTTCCGTATTTTTCAGACCAGGGACCCAATTCAGCTTTAACCTGTGCAAGGATCCCGAGTCCTTCCGCGATTTCGTTTACACACTCCGTTAACCCCTTAACAAGTTCCTCGTCGCCGGCATCTCCGGTAAATGTAACTTTCTGATCGGCATATTTAAATTCTGCAGCAAATGGATCAAGGAAAACAAAATCATCCGCCTTTTCCACAAATTTCTTTTTCAAGAGGGTGTTAAAATCCGACTCAATTTCCCTATCGGACGTGATGACTCTTTCAAATACACTTAGCAGTGATTCGAGCATTGTTAGAACATCCGGCATGCCTTTCTGGTCCAGATCTTCCGATTCAAGCACCCCGCCTTCCTTTTTAAGAGAAATCCTGCTGACATGAAAAATGCCGCCCAATTCCTTTGTCTTTTGAATAAGGATTTCCTGGCTCTCTTTTGAACGGTTCAACTCCCCTTTTCCCCAGGAAAAGGAATTACCTATGATCTCCCCGTCGTCAAAAAAGATAAGCCCGCCCTCGTTTCCTTCGCCGATGGACACATCGATAAAACCCGTGAGTTTTTCCGAACCCATCTTTTTTATTAATCCTTCAAGATCGGTAAACTCGGCACTCAGATCCTCATAGATCTTATCTGCCGCTGGTATATTGGCCCAGAAATAGACTTTCTCAGCGTTAATTTCGTAGATACTGATGGCAAAATTGTGGCCGACCGCCGCTTCCACAAGACGATCTATCACTGTTTTCCCTTGAGCCTCTCCCTTGCTGTCTCGGAAAAATCCGTTCAAAAGGTCATCCTTGTCAAAAAAGACCACCCCTTCCGCAGAAGAAGCTTTAAAATGGACGCAACCCGAGCCGACCTCTCCCTGGTAATGCTCGATCAACTTCCTTATGTCGAGATAATAGCTGTTCAAGTTTTCTACAGCAGGCTTTTCTTTGGGAACAATAATCACTTTTAATCCTCAGAGTATTTTATTACGTATAGCACAATATTGTTTACAATAGAAGATGACTTATAGGGTTTATCGTCGCCGGCGTAGTCTCTCTATTGAAAGACGTATACTCTCCTGCATCCGGGAAATAGCTTCAGCCAAGTCTCCGATTTCATCTTTTGATTTGATCTCAATTTCTGCATCCAGTTCACCCACACTGATACGGTCCGCCGTGTCAGTCAAAGACTTGATTCTCCGTGTTAGAGCGTGGCCGTAAAGGGAAACAATAATGCCTATAAGAATGATGGTACCGGCCAGTATTGCAAGAATTATATTTCTGGTTTCCATGGCCTGTTTATTGGCACGCGCTTCCACATCTTTTATCGGCATGGTGAATTCGTCTAAGTAAGTAGTAGCGGCAACAATGTAACGCGTTCCCTCCACAGGTGTGCATACCATGAACTTATCCCTTACACTCCCGTCTTTATCCCTCCATGTATAGTATCCTTTTGATTCCTTTCCTCCCTTTACACCTGCGTAAACCCTCCAGAACCCGGGAAAATTTCTTCCAAGAGGCTTTTTTAGCTTACTCATATCAATACCGATGATCTTGGGATTGGCATGGGCCCAGGTCCGCCAGACGCCATTTGAGTCAGGCAGTTCATAAAGGGCAGTATATCCCTTTTTCCCTACTTTTTGCACTGCCACCTTTCGAAAACCCGGGGATTGATCAAATGCTGTTTTCCTCAACTCAGGGTGGCTTATAAGATAAAGGTTGCATTCCTTTGCAACCGCTCTTGAAATGCTGCGGATTGTATCCTCGGCCATCTTAGTTACCACCTTGGAGCTTTCATTGGTGATAAGTGAAGTGAGGCTACTCAACTGCCGCAAATAAAGCGCACCTGCACCTGCGATAACAAGGATCGGAATCAAAAGGAAAAGAATGATCATTTTTCCCCGCAAACCGATCCCTTTTGATTTGGCTCCCGGCTCTTTGGGAGCCTTTTCTTTCTTTTCCTTTTTTTTCCGTTCTTTTTTCTTTGGAGGTTCTTCCTCCTTTTCGGGCTCACGAGCAGGTGGGCTTTCCTCAGCCACATCAGCAGATGGTTCCTCGACTGGTGGAGGAGGAGGTGCCGGCTTCGGAGGTTTTGCTTCGGGTTTTAAGACCTCGATCACGTGATTACATGCCTTACATTTGAATCTGGCTGCCTTTCCTTTTATTTTTGAAGGATCTATCTTGTATTTTTTCCCGCACTCCTCACAAATAACAATCATGGCTGATCTCCTTTTTAAATTGAATGTTATTGTTCAATATCCTTTTTCCCTGATTTTGCTCACCATATTCTGTTTAAAGCCGGTCCTCTTTTCTTCCCGCTGAATCTCTTGAGAAATCAAATCAACCAGTTCTGCTGCCCTGTAACTCGGGAATTGTGACAGGCTATGACCCAGATCAAACACTACATCTTCAATTATTATCTCGGCTATGGGGCCAATGGCTAATGCCAACTGGGACTTGAGGTAATCAAAAAAATCCTTATCAAGTATCGAAATAGCCTCATCAACAGGCTCAATAAGATTGAGTTCAAGAAGCTTGGACACGACTCTCCTCATGATACCCATGCTTAGTCCCGCGTTTTTAGCAACCACAGCGACGCTTTTCCTGCCATCTAACTCCATGAGCACACTCAGCATCTGGCCGTCAAGAGAAAACTCTCCCGCATCGGCCCGGGTTACACGCCTGAAAACCATAAAGGAAATCTCACCTGATGATATATCCATTTCATTCCCTCATATGTTGAAATAGTTCACTGTCCCTCTCTCCACAATTTCAATTCCGCTCTCAAAACCTTGAATTCTGCCTTGATGACCTCTTTGATTTCTTCTAAGGCAAATGCAAATGCCTCGTGGGGGAGCATACGGCTCATATCAGGACGCATCAGCTCTTGCATGGTTTCCCCGTCCGGCCTGATCTTCTCTTGTTTGCCAATATTGGAGGCGACCCCCCTCTTTTTGGCCATGCCCTCTTTTGTTAGAGCGATCTGCTCCTTCAATTGTTTAAATTTCTTCACCTGGGCAAAAAGCTCTTTTTTCCTTGCTGCCTCTGTCATGCCTTTCGAAAGCATTACATTTTCCAGGCTGTAGTAAATCGAGTTCAATAGTGTTATGGAATCAGGGTGGGCCCCGGCCTTATTGGTCTTGATATATTTTCCCACTGAACCTAATAATTGAAATAATAGCACAAGCGTTCTATCATCCTCATAGACACCTTTTAACCTGTCAGTTTCCTCAATAAGCCCTTTCATTGTCTCATCGTTAATTTCCCAGTCAATGGAAAGGACAACAGATTTCAAATGTCTTAGCGCAGAATCATCGAGATCACCTGTATCCTCTATAGACTTGGGGAAGTCATCTGACTCTTCGGGAGTAAGGTTTTCCTTTTCATCGCTGTCATCCGCAACGACGGAAACTTCCTCCAGTTCTCTGACGGGGGCCTTTCCAGATTCACCGCTATCTCCCACAAAGGCGGGGGATTCGTCACCATCCCCAAAAAGATCCTGAAGGCGGCTTTCTACCTCACCTGTCACACTACCATCATTATTATGGTCCAATTGTTCACCTCCTACTTCATCTCTCTTTGTAAAGAAGCAATAGTCATTGATATAATCTTTTTCATTGTCGTCGCCACACCTGTTCCCACTAAGGCGCTGGCCTCAAAAGAAGGCGCCTTCAGTTTAGAATTAAGCTGCTTTTCTAGTATTTGAACAGGTAGAAGAGGGATGCCCTGTTCCGCCAGGTCCCTCTTGTTATACTGCAATACAAGGGGAATCTTGAAAATGTTCTTCTGATATGTAACCAGATTCTCCTGCAGATTTCTGAGGGAAAGCATGTTTTTTTCTTTTCTAACCTTCATGGAGTCTGCAACAAAGACAACACCATCGACCCCTCTCAAAACCAGTCGCCTGGTGGCATTATACTTAACCTGTCCCGGTACTGTATAAAGCTGTATCTTGACATCATAACCTTTTATTTTTCCTATATTAAAAGGGAGAAAATCAAAGAACAGGGTCCTATCACCATGGGTCTTGATAGCGATCATCTCTGTTTTGATACGATTACTAAACTTTTCGTTTATATATTCCAGATTAGT
>JAFDAP010000435.1 GCA_019313765.1 Deltaproteobacteria bacterium
ATTAGGTGCGGCCTTTGATATCCCGGGTGTGGTGGTAGATACGCACGTCAAAAGGCTTTCCCTCAAACTTGGCCTCACGGAAAACCAGAACCCGGACAAGATTGAAAAGGACATCGAACAACTGCTGCCAAAAGACAGGTGGAGGCGCTTTTCCGATATCCTCATCTATCACGGAAGGGCCGTGTGCAAGGCAAGAAAACCGGACCATGCCCATTGCCCGGTCTCTAAATTGTGTCCATCAAACAACATCTCATAGGGGCATCAGATAATCATTATTTGTCCCCTTTTATTTGCGTAAGTATTGACACTTATGCAGAAGTGCAGAGATTTTTGTCATCATTGACACCAGGCCATACCTGGGTCTCGCATGAAGCGACACCGCCCGCAGCGGTAGTAATATAATTTGTCTACCCCCTTTTCTATTTTATGGGGTGGAAACAAAGGGATTAAAGCAGGCTGTAAGAAGAAACATCAAACGTTTCCCTTCGGATTTTATGTTTGAACTGTCTAATGAAGAATTTGAGGATTGGAGGTCACAATTTGTGACCTCCAATAGTGACAAAATGGGTTTACGGTATAAACCGATGGCTTTCACGAAACAGGGCACACCCTAAATTTTTCATTAATAAAGGGTATTTAAGGACACTAAATGAATTAGATAGGGCCTCCCCAGATGATGATATGGGTTTTTTTGGGGGGCATAGATCTTGAGCCCTAAACTGACACTGGAGTAATATTTAAAGACCATATAACCTCGGGTTTAACCGGGTGCCCGGGAAAAATGCCCGGTCACCCGTTAGCCCACCGTTATAGGAAGATTTCCAATTGTCAGAATGACGCCCGCAAATGCGCTTTAGAAATGAAATTCCGCCACCAAGAAGGTGTGATCGGAGGGTTTTTCAAGCATCCTTGCGTCGGTGTCGATCCGGACACGCGCGGATTTTTCTGCCAAGGGCGCCGTGGCTAAGATATAGTCAATACGCCAGCCCATTTTTCGCTTTAAGGCATTGGGGATCATGTAGTCCCAGAAGGTATAATGGCCCCCGGCCGGCTCATGTTTTCTGAAAACATCTACAAGCCCCCAGTCCGGAAATTGGCGCAGAATGGCCTGCTCGTCCGGGTGGAAACCCACCTCACCTCTGAACTTTTCAGGGTCAAACACGTCAATGGGTTCAAGTGCCACATTAAAATCACCGACCACGAGAAGTGGCTGCGCCGGATCATAATTTTCTTTGATATGTTTAAGGAGATCGTTTAACCAGGAAAGCTTGTATGCAAATTTGTCCGTACCTACTGCAAAACCCTGGGGAACATACACGTTTATCACGGAGATATCACCGATTCGGACGCTTATAAAACGGGCCTGTTCATCCTCCTTGTCATAAAGGTTCAGGAGGATATCATCCGGTGGAATCCTGCTGATAATGGCCACGCCGTTATAGGACTTCTGTCCTTTGAATATGACGTGGTATCCGGCTTCCTCAAAAGGATCAACGGGAAAATCCTTGTCCTGAACCTTGGTCTCCTGGACACAAAGCACGTCCGGGCGTTCCCTGTCCAGCCAGTCCTTAATAATAGGAAGCCTGGCGCGAACGGAATTGGTATTGAAGGTGGCAAATTTCATTATTATGAACCAAGTGCATGTAGAGTTTAGCAGGTCAGTAAAGTCTCAATGACCCTTGTGGCCTCACTCGGCATTACAATTTGAATATCTTTATATTCCCTTAAGTCAAGGAGATGCCTGTCACCGGAGATAATTAAATGGGCCTTGTTTTCCAATGCTAATGCCAGAAAAATATTATCGAACCGATCTTTCTTGATGACATCCGGAATGATTTCAGGTGTGGGTACGAATTTTACGAGATTCATAAAATAGGAAAAGACTTCATTTGAAGATGTATTAAGATCGGACAGCCTTTTGGAAAACCTCTTATATTGTGTGACGCGTCTCAATTCAGCAGTTGTCTCTTCACAGGCCACAATCTCCAGAAGGTCTTCCCGCGCCCATCTTAGAATCCGGTTAGGCGGGCCTCCCCACAACAAACCGGACACGACTACGTTCGTATCGACAACGACCTTCATCAGACTTCCCGAAGTTTGTGAACAATTCGGGATATTTCCTGAAGGTCAGGTTGGCTACTGTCTTCCTTTGCTGCGGCCCTGTCAAGCAGATCTCTCGGAGACTCCTCGAATGGCAAGACCCTGAATAACGGTTTTGACCTTTTGAGAACAATGATCTCTCCCCATTTTTTGAGATCCTCGCTAACATTAGGGAAACCTTGGCGAAAATCCTTTGCACTTACATATTTGGACATGGAATTCGACCCCCTCAAAGACGTAAATTAAGCTTAAAGTTAGCTTTAGGATAACTTTAATTAGTCTAAAAGTCAACCTATTGTTGGGGTCACACAATCCATCGTAACTCAGGTATCTTTTAGACAGGATAACAGGCCTGCCCTGGCGCGACATGAGCAGTTTTATTTATGTGTTGTTATTAAGCATAAAATGCCGCTTTGTGTTAGCCTCTGTTTTTAAAACCAAGTCTGGGCCAGGGATAAACAAGATTCTGTTTTAAGCAAAAAACAAGGTTAAACCTCACTCTATGTTTAATTATTAATTCCTGAACCTGTCAGGAACAGGTTTTTGTGAACGGAAAATTGAGATCAAACGTAAAGTA
>JAFDAP010000436.1 GCA_019313765.1 Deltaproteobacteria bacterium
GATACTTTCACAGCATGGTCCACCGGGTCCGCATAACAGAAGGCTTATTATTACAGAAGGAATTTTCAGCATGGATGGAGATATTGCTCCTTTGCCGGACATATTGGAAGTAGCAAAGATGTACGATGCATGGGTCATAGTGGATGACGCCCATGCTACAGGTGTTTTGGGAGAAAACGGACGGGGGACAGCGGAGCACTTTCGCCTGAAAGATGATCAACTGATCCAGGTTGGAACGTTCAGCAAATCCCTGGCCAGTCTTGGGGGATATGTTGCGGGGCCTGAACCGGTTATTGAATGGCTCAGAAATAATTCAAGGAGTTTTATCTATTCCACGGCCCTGCCGCCGAGCATCTGTGCGGGATCCATTGCGGCCATTGAAATCCTGGAAAGTAATCATCTGATTAGAAGGCGTTTATGGAAAAATATCAAGAGATTCAGACAAGGGTTGATAAACCTGGGTTTTGATACCATGGGAGGCCAGGCACAGATTATACCTATATTGACAGGAGATACCAATCTGACCATGGAATTTGCAGAGGCTCTGTTTGAAAAAGGGATTTATGCGCCGGGTATACGGCCACCGACCGTTCCCGAGGGAAAGAGCAGAATACGGGTATCCCTGATGGCCTCCCATACTTACGAACAGATAGACAGAGTGTTGTCTGTGTTTCAAAAGGTGGGCAGGCAATTAGGGATTATCTGAGGAAAGAATAGTAAAATGGACAACGGCATTTTTGTTACCGGCACAGATACTGGAATTGGCAAAACGGTCATTGCTGCAGGACTGGCGGGAGCCCTTAAAGCCAAAGGGGTTGACGTAGGAGTAATGAAACCTGTTGCTACAGGGGCCATAAAAACCGCGGGCGGGCTCGTTTCGGACGATGTCAGGTTCCTTATGGATGTGGCGGACTGCACGGATGACTGGGAACTGGTAAACCCTGTCACCTTAGAACCCCCTCTATCGCCTCTTCAGGCATGCATGGCTGATGGGTGCGAGATTCAACTGGAAAGGATACAACAGGCATATCTTGAACTGAGCAACCGGCATGATTTCATAGTGGTAGAAGGGATTGGAGGCATACTGGTTCCCATAAAGGAGGGCTATTTTGTCTCCCACATGATAAGGGACCTGGGTGTACCTGCCGTTATTGTTGCAAGGCCTGGCCTCGGTACCATCAACCACACGCTCTTGACCATAAAGGAAGCACGGCGCATGTCACTAAAACTCAAGGGTTTTATAATTAACTGGATGAGAGAGCAAAAGGCCGGATATGCTGAAACAACGAATCCTGAATTGATAAAGAACCTATCTCATATTCCACTATTAGGGGTCTTGCCTTTTGATTCTAAAATTGATGTTTGCGGGCTTGAAAAGGGAGACCTCATCTCCATGACCCTTAAGCATGTGGATATTGATAAGATATTATCCTGATTTTTTTGACTATGCTTGTTGGTGTGCCTCAATCTTCTCAAGCACTTCCCCTTTTCTGTTTACCACAAAAAGCATGAGCCCGTTTTCGGCCGCGCGCTCAGACAGATCTTCAAACAGAATTGCCTGGACCTCATATTTTCGACTCGCATCGCGCGCCATAAGCGTGAGCCCCTGTTCGGCCTCTTCTTTATCGAGAAAAGTCGGTATAAAAGAAATACCTTTCTCTTCATCATTCTGTCCCAGGAACTTTTCATTTCCTCCCGGATCCTGAATCACCACCCATACCCACTGATCATCTTTTATCAATCTGCTCATTACATACTCCTTTACACGTATTACTTTGACTATTTAAAAAATAAGTAGGTGAACACAGGGCCGTGGGGATCTCTTTTTTAAAAGCTGCATCAAAGCATTTTTAAAAAGGTCGCTCCACGCCCAGTGCGTCTTGAACTTCGCTACCAACAGGCAGAACGATTACCGCTATTATGGGTATCCTCATTTTGGGGCTATCTATGAAAGGGTTTCAAGGCCAATCTGCCGTTCCATGTGCTCAGGCCGGTTTATGCGGATTTTAAAAAAGAGATCCCCACGGTCCTTCACACAAATAGCCTGGGGCATTGATTACGGGTAGGGCATGCACTGCCCGTACATGCCACGGCCGCATCACGGTTTTTTCTTTTTCATATAAGGCTGCAATTCCTCGTACTTAAATGCCTCTTCTATCTCTCTCAGCACATCCGCTTTTCTGCGTTTCCGGTGCCGGATGAAGTAGCCGATGTCTTCAAGGATGGCATAATAGGCCGGCACCATGGAAAGGATAAGCATTGTGGCAAAACCGAGACCCCACATGATGGCCGTTGCCATGGGAGCCCAGAGAGGAGACTTGCCGCCGAGGCCTATTGCCATCGGCGCCAGACCGAATATGGTGGTAAGGGAGGTCAGAATAATGGGCCTCATGCGCACATGGCACCCCCTGACAATGGCCAGATAAAGCTGTTTGGGATGTTCCTTGCGATAGCGGTTTATGAAATCGATCAGAACAAGGGAATCATTGACCACGATTCCGGTGAGGGTCAAAAGACCGATAAGAGTCACAAAGGTGAGCGGGTTGTTGCTCACAAGCAATCCCACCATGACACCAAGGGTTACAAAAGGAATGGTGATCATAATGATAAAGGGCTGGGTAAACGAGTTGAATTGCAGTGAAAGGATAAAGAATATGAGAAAAAGGGCCAG
>JAFDAP010000437.1 GCA_019313765.1 Deltaproteobacteria bacterium
TTATGGTAGAACTGAACCGCTTCGCGGAATTATTTTATGATCGTCCCGCCAAAATATTTCCATCCTCACAGTCAATTATAATCTTCTAATTTAGCCAGTAATCTATTACATTACCTCCTTAGCAGAAATGGTTTCTGCATTTTTCATTAACTTTTTATCAAGGAGGTATAATTATGAAGAAGGATCTCAAAAGCCAATTTCTTAACCACATGACCCTGCAACGATTTTCTCATCACACAAAAGACAATTACATGAGAGGTATTGAGGGATTAGCAAAATTTCACCAGCAGGACCCGGACACATTGACAAACGATCAAATTCAGGAGTATCTTTGTTATCTTCTTGAAGATCGTAAACTTTCCTGGGGAACGTGCAACAACTATTTTTCAGGGATTATCTGTTTCTACAGGAATGTGTGCAAATGGGACGAGACTCGTTTTCAAATTCCTCCACGGCCCAGGATTAAGAAACTGCCCATGATTTTAAGCGTTGAAGAGGTAAAGCGGCTACTGGCTTCAGCAAACAATTTCAAACACCAGGTCTTACTTTCGACCATCTATAGCGCAGGGCTTAGGGTCAGTGAAGTGGTTTGCCTAAAACCGCATCACATAGAGAGTGATCCTTCCCGGATGATGATCAGAGTAGAACAAGGGAAAGGCAAAAAGGACCGCTATACCATCCTTTCTAAAAAACTGCTTTTAGACCTTAGAGACTATTGGGGTAAGTACAGTCCGGGGACATGGTTATTCCCCGGGTACAAAACAGACATGCATATGTGTAGAGGAGCTGCTCAAAGGGCTTTTTATCTCGCTAAAAAAAAGCCGGCATAACCAAAAGCGGCGGTATTCACACCCTGCGTCACTCCTTTGCCACCCACCTCCTCTACCAGGGGACTGATCTTTATGCCATTAAACGACTTCTTGGCCACTCATCCATAAAAACCACACTATTATATCTGCACCTCGTTCCCCAGCGGATCACCGAGCTCAAAAGCCCTCTTGACTACCTTGACG
The DNA here is from genome assembly GCA_019313765.1 of Deltaproteobacteria bacterium. Taxonomy (GTDB): domain Bacteria; phylum Desulfobacterota; class DSM-4660; order Desulfatiglandales; family Desulfatiglandaceae; genus JAIOSR01. The sequence continues at coordinate 1,014 of JAFDAP010000437.1, forward strand.
AAGAATAGGAGGGCACGCCAATGGAAAAAACTCACAAGGGGAAGATTCCCCAACAAAACAGAGAAAAACCGGAAGTGGCAGATGTATTTCGTGTATATGGCGAGAAGTACCGGCAATCGCGCTCTATGTCATATGAACAAATGAAGACCATGCATCATATCCAGGTATGCCGCAGTGCCCAACTCGGCGGCCATATCGAGCAATGCAGCGAATGCGAGTTTGAACGGAACGCCTACAACTCATGCAGAGATAGACATTGCCCCAAATGCCAGACGCTGGTCAAAGAACAATGGCTAAATGACCGCAAGGCCGAATTGCTTCCCTGCGGCTATTTTCATCTCGTGTTTACCCTGCCACATGAGCTTAATCCGATTATACTCTGCAACAAAAGAATTACCCTGCAGATTTTGTTTACCGCTGTCAATGAAACGCTTAAGGCGTTTGCCAAAGACCCAAAGTGGCACCTTTATGGTAGGCTCGGGTTCATTGCCGTGCTGCACACCTGGTCTCAGACCCTTATGGATCACTTCCATCTCCATTGCCTGATTCCTGCTGGTGTGCTGTCATTTAAAAAAGACAGATGGATTCCTGCACACGAGTCATTCCTGTTCAAAATAGAGTCTCTGGCAAAGGAGTTTAAAAAACGCTATCTGGACTATCTTAATACGGCCTATCGCAAAGGTGAGTTGATCTTCCCGGGGAATACAGCCAGATTTGAGTCACCGCAAGAATTTGCCAGGCTTTTAGAATCCCTTTTAGAGACTACCTGGATTGCCTACGCAAAACGTCCTTTTGCCGATCCTTGTCAGGTGCTTGAGTATCTTGGCCGCTATACCCACCGGGTAGCCATATCAAACAACCGCATCCTCGCCATTGATAACGGTAAAGTCACCTTTACCTACCGGGACCGGCAAGATAACAATGAACTCAAAACAATGTCCCTTGCGGCAGATGAGTTCATACGACGATTCCTTTTGCATGTTCTCCCTTCTGGCTTTATGAAAATCCGTTACTTCGGATTTTTAGCCCACACAAACAAAAAACAGGCGGTGGCACTGATAAGAAAATTAATTGATCCTGATATGAAGTTCCCGGAAAAAATTAAAGAAACGGTCTTTGAAATGATGCTCAGGTTGACAGGAAAAGACATTACCTGCTGTCCGAAATGTAAGAAAGGTAAGATGAGAAAAATCAGGAAATTGCCAAGACTGTATTGTAACTCATCGTAGACAATTACAGTCTGTCTTATTATTTAGTTTCTTCAGGTGGGAAAACTGCCATCCAGGCATAACGGGAAAGGTATGTCTAAATTCAGGTTTAAACAAATAAAACTCAGTCTCATCCACAGTATTTTGGAGAAATCTACTGACTGGATAATGCTCAATGCACTATTTTAAAATTACGTTCCTTTAAAATTGACATCCACCCTGCCTGTAATGGATCTTTGACCCCCCATATAATCCCCATAGTAGAAAAATAATTCACTCGCACAGAGCGGTTCAGTTCACCATTTTATCAACAATTGCCTATGTTATTTTTTTCGGCACCTTAACATAAAAATAGGGCATGCCTAATGCTGTCACTTCGATAGAATGCAATAATTGATAAAACGCTATTCTATGTAGTGTTAACTATTTATCTCATTTTAAGCA
>JAFDAP010000438.1 GCA_019313765.1 Deltaproteobacteria bacterium
CGAAGCCTTTAATGTCACCCGGGACAAAACATGGATCGACAATGCAGTCATGTGTTTTAACTGGTTTCTTGGACACAACGACCTGAATATACCGCTTTATGATCCAAAGACTGGCGGCTGCCGTGACGGACTGATGGCTGACGGCATCAACAAGAATGAAGGCGCCGAGTCGACGCTTGCATGGCTGCTTTCACTTATGACTCTGCAGAAGCTCTATGCCGACGAGATTCTAAGACAACCATCGTCCTTCCAATCAACTGTTAGCATAAAGAATTAGCTATGCGCATTGCGATGCTCTCGCCGATTGCCTGGCGTACGCCGCCGCGACACTACGGTCCGTGGGAAAGTGTAACCTCTCTTTTAACCGAGGGGTTGGTATCCCGTGGCTTTGATGTTACCCTTTTTGCAACCGGTGATTCGGAAACAAAGAGCAAGCTGCATGCCGTTTGCGCGCAGGGCTATGAAGAAGACCATTCCATTGTGCCAAAAGTATGGGAGTGTCTGCACATTTCGGAACTCTTTGAACATGCTGAAGAGTTTGACATTATCCATAATAATTTTGATTTTCTACCCTTGACCTATACTGGCCTCATCACCACCCCGGTCGTTACCACCATTCACGGTTTTTCATCGCCCGGGATTCTGCCGGTTTACATGAAATACAACAGCAAAGTGTTCTATGTTTCTATCAGCGATGCCGATCGGTCGCCAGATCTTGACTATATCAAGACTATACATCACGGTATAGATATAAGTCAGTTTGATTTTCGGCCTGAGCCGGACGATTATCTGCTTTTTTTCGGACGCATTCACCATGACAAGGGCGCCAGAGAGGCCCTTGAAATTGCCAGGGCCTGCAACAAAAAGCTGATATTGGCGGGAATCATCCAGGATGACACCTACTATCACCAGTACATTGAGCCGCACCTGGACAACAACAATGTTGTTTATGCCGGTAGCGTCGGGCCGGTGCAGCGCAACCAGCTTCTTGGCAAGGCAACCGCTCTTCTGCATCCCATCAATTTCGATGAACCTTTCGGCCTGTCTGTTATAGAATCCATGGCTTGCGGTACTCCGGTGATCGCTTTTAATAAGGGAAGCATGCCCGAACTTATAGAACACGGCAAGAATGGTTTTCTCGTGAATACAGTAAATGAGGCAATAGACGCTGTTACACATATAAGTGATATTGACCGGGCATGCTGCCGTTGCCGCGTTGAACAGCATTTCACAACCAACCATATGGTTGAAAAGTATATTCAGGTCTATGAAACCATTCTCGAAAAGATGGTAAGATAGGAACACCGGCACTGACTATGACTATTCGAAATTCCATTGTAGAACGCTATAACAAGAACCCGATTCTTACAAAAGACGATGTTCCCTACCCGGTAGCCACGGTTCACAATGCTGGCATCGTCAAACATAACGACCGCTACATTATGCTTTTCAGATCGCACAGGTATAACGGGCGTTCCATCATCGGAAGAGCTGACAGCGAGGATGGTTTCTCCTTCACGGTTCATTCCAAACCCTTTCTCACACCTGCAACGGACAACACGTTTGCGGAATATGAAGAGTTCGGAATCGAGGACCTCCGGATCTGTCCCGTAGAGGACGACTACCTGCTTACCTACAGCGCGTATTCACGTCACGGCGTTCGGATTGCTCTTGCGCGCACCAGGGATTTCGAACAAGTTGAACGTGTTGCGCTCATAACGCAGGCCGACCTTCGCAACGTCGTCATTTTCCCCCAAAAGTTCGGTGGTCGCTATGTGCGTCTTGACCGGCCGCATTCCGAGATTTCACCCTGGTCTATCTGGATTTCCTATTCCCCCGACCTGGTTCACTGGGGCGATTCACGGGTGATTATGAAGCCGGTGCCTTATCACTGGGATGAAATGAAAATCGGTCCCGGCGCGCCGCCTTTCAGAACCGATAAGGGCTGGCTGCATATTTACCACGGAGTGTTTAAGACTATGGCTGGTTCGGTGTATCGCCTTGGCGTGGCCCTACATGACCTTAACGATCCGGCAATAATCATCGGCGTTTCCGATCAGTGGATACTGCAGCCTGAAGCCCCTTGGGAGGTGAGCGGCTACGTGCCCAATGTTGTTTTTACATGCGGAACTGTTCCTGAAGACGACGGTACGGTAAAAATCTACTGGGGCGGCGCTGATTCCGTCATGTGCGTCGGTACAGCAGTGATTGATGACCTTGTACAGTTATGTCTTGCTAATACCAGGTCAGCACTGTAACAAAGGCAAACGGACATTCTTAAACCGGTATATATATCAAAGAACCGTGTCCGATGACCGATAAAATACTATGCCAAAGATCAAACGCAAAAAGAAACAAATCCTGGGTGACTCCTCACGCGTCATTGCCAGGCTTCATATGCCCGACGGCCCGTACCGCATACCTAAAATCATTCAACGCATAGTTGACTTGCCTGACGCAGCGGCCGAAAATCTTCTTGAAGAAATTATGCTTGATTTTTCCGAGCGGCACAGAGACATCAAAGGCGTTTTTGAGCTTCACTTGAATAGGGTAAGAGACTATGTTCCTCGGAATACCGTACTCAGCGAGACAAAAGGGGCTCTTATAGGAGCCTATTTCACCATGGAGTACTCCATTGAATCGGCTGCCCTTTTTAACCC
>JAFDAP010000439.1 GCA_019313765.1 Deltaproteobacteria bacterium
AGATGGTAATCTTTACTAAAAAAAATCTTACTAATCAAGTCAAACTCTACATCCATCAGGGAAACGTCAAAGTCGTAGTTTCAGGTGGACAAAAATCCCCCCCTTTTTGTAAAGAGGGGGTTAGGGGGGGATTTTAAAAGCGAATGCATTACATTTCAAAATCATTATGCTGAAGCTTACTTCGACTTTACCCTGCAGGAAACATGAAATTACTTGACAATATTTGCATTTTCCCTGTATTTAAACTGTTTTTTGGCATTTTTCAGGATGGTTTTTCATCAATTAATCAAAAATCTCTAAATAAATTGAAGGTGCCTATGAAAATCATAAGATCTCTGAGCTACAATTCCGGCCCCATAAAGGGGGGATACACAGACCAGATTCTTCAAGTGGATTTGGATTCCTATACAGTCACACCCGTTGGCCTGCCGCCTCAGTTCAAAGAAAAGTATATCGGGGGCCGAGGTTATACCCTGAAATTAATATGGGATGGAACGTCTGAACATACCCGTTATGACAGTCCTGAGAATCTCCTGGTTATGGCCAGCGGGCCCCTGGGCAATGAACCGCGATTTCCGGGGAGCGGCAAATTTATCGTGGGGACCATATCTCCTCTTACCGACACCTTTGTCGATTCAAATATCGGCGGGCACTTTGGCCCCCTCCTTAAACTCTGCGGGTTCGACGCCTTAGCCGTTTCCGGCATATCCGAAAGAGGTGTGGTTTTGATCGTAGATGCGGACAAAGGCGTCATAGAGATCGTTGAGGCACCCTCTTTTGATGATGTCGCCAACCAGGGTGCCCTTTCGTACGGAGACGCCCTGTTGAGGGAATTTAACGACGGAGAATTGAATGAAAATATCGCCGCCGTTACCACGGGCATTGGGGCGTCCAACGCAAGGTTCGGTATCATTAACAGCCTCTTTTATGACAGACGAAGAAACAGAATGCGATCCAAGCAGGCAGGCCGGGGAGGTACGGGTACCGTTATGAGCCTTAAGGGCCTCAAGGCCGTAATAGTTCGTTCAAGCCGGTCCAAGGTCGGGTCGAACAATCCTGTTGACGATAAAGGAGTAAAGCAGGCAGGCGCTAATCTCAAGAAGGTGATCAGCCAGGCTGATCCCCAACAATTTCGTCTCTCTGACTGGGGAACTCCCATCCTGGTGGAGTATATGGATAAATTCCATATCCTGCCTGTGCATAATTACCAGTATGGCCAGAATCCGGATGCTAAGAAGATATTTGCCGATGTTTTTTTGGGTCGCTATTTCACAAAAAAGATACCGGACGGCTGTTACAAGGGATGTAATTTGGCCTGTGCAAAGGCCGCGGATAATATCACTCTGAAATATGGTCCCCAGGCAGGGAAACTGGTAAGTGTGGATGGGCCCGAATATGAGACTGCCGGGGCCGTCACCTGCATGGGCATCTTCGACCCGCAATTCATAGTGGAATACAACTGGTATTGTGATGAATACGGCTTAGACACCATTTCCATGGGTGTGACATCATCTTTCCTCATGGAATGTGTCCAACGGGGCTACTTGAAAAAGGAGGACACAGGCTACGAGTTGGGGTGGGGAAATATAGAGAGCGCTGACCGGCTGCTTCACGAGACTGCTCTTGGTAAAGGCTTTGGTAAGATTTGCGGCCAGGGTGTGCACCGTGTCAAGGCCTGGGTGGCAGAGCAATACGCGGGAAAAACCGGGTTGCCCATTGATCAAATCCTGATAGAACTCGACAAGTTTGCCATGGAGACCAAAGGTCTTGAGTTCTCCATGTATATTACCAAGGAATCGCTGGCCCAGCAGGGAGGCTATGGATTTGCCCTCAAGGGCCCTCAACATGACGAGGCATGGCTCATCTTTATTGACCAGGTCCATAAGGAGTTGCCCACATTCGAGATTAAAGCCAAGGCATTGAAATGGTTTCCGTTGATCCGAACCTGGTTCAATGCCGTCGGGTTGTGTAAACTCCCCTGGATAGATGTGCGTCACCCTGAAGCGGCCAATACCGATAATCCGGCCCAAAACCAGCCGACTCTCGCCTATTATGTCCAGAATTTTAATGCCACGGTTGGCTGCAAAAAAACCCTTCAGGACATATTGGATGATTCCGAAAGACTGCACCTGTTACAAAAAATGATCAACCTGCGCCATGGAAAGGGTACCAGGGCCAGTGACAGGATACCGCTCAGGGCCATGGCCCCTGTTTTTATAAACGAATATGAAGCCCGGCCGGATTATTATGATTCATGGCTTAAAGATCAGATAGGAGAAGAAAAACTTCCCGATGATCCGCAGGCCAGGCACAGGCTCATCGTTGATCTCAGAAAGAAGGCATATGAGAAGCTCTGTGATGCGGTTTATGAAGAAAAGGGATACACTCCCGATGCCATTCCCCTGCCTGAGACACTTGAAAAATTCGATCTTATGGACGAACAGGCCCGGACCCTGCTTGTTGCTTACGGACTGATGGAGAAGGAGCGGCTGCTGTCTAACTAAGCTGCGAAGCGGTAAAGCAAGTTTGATGGTCTCGTAAAAAGTCGTCACCCCGGCCCGTCCCCCGCAATGCTATGGAGGGTGGACGAAAGCCGGGGTCCAGGTCAGTGATAAGTTTCTGAAAACACTGGATTCCGGCTTGGCCGTCATCCCGGAC
>JAFDAP010000440.1 GCA_019313765.1 Deltaproteobacteria bacterium
CAAAATCATCGAGTATCTCACCGTAATTTTCACTAAATAGCTGATCACAATTGACAATTCCTGATTTAATCTACATAATAATATGATATGCAAAATAATTGCTTTAAATCCAGGGAAAAAGGCATCAAAAATGTCCGATAAAGACCAGATAAAATCTTTGCTAAAAGAGGCTGAACTTTACAAAAAGCAAAGTCTTTTGAACCAATCTAAAGAAAAATACTTTAAAGCTCTTCAAATCATCGAAAAGAGTCAACAGCTTGGGAATCGTGAGAAACTGATGGATGCAGTTCAGGAAAAGGTCAGGGCCGTTGAGGAAAAACTGACCGAGATTGATGAGGCGCCTGAGGTACCTGAACTTTCTGATTCCATGCAACATCTGATCAGCAAGAGATTCTCATTTTCGAAAGATAAGGATACGGCGGCCATAGAAGGGGCTGTAGCCTTAGCCAAATTCGGACAATATGAGCAGGCCTTAGCGGAATTTAAAAGACTGCTCAAACAAGGGGTCTTGCCTGTTGTTGTGGCCAAGAACATAATTACGTGTCTCCTGTCTTTTTCGACACCTGAAGCGGCAGTTGCTCAATTCGGCCAGTGGGTGTCCCGTGAATCACTGCCTAAGCCGCAACTGAAACAGATTCGAACATTTCTTAATAGTACCTTAGAGAAGAAAGGTATCAAGACCGAACTCCCAAAGTTGGACGAAGCGCCTGCCGAAGCCGGCAAAGAAGAGGAAGAGGAAGATGCCGTCCTCGATCTGGCTTCGATCAGTATTCAATTGGAGAGTGGCCCTCTGAAAGGCGAAACCGTTGAGTTCGACGTCACCTTTCAGTCGGGCAACAGTGTGAGCGTGATTATTCCGGCCAGACGAAAGGACCTGTTGGATTCCTTTAAGACCGGCATGGAGTTATCGGATATCCAGTGCTTTTCGCCCATAGGCTTTTTCAAGGCAGACGGCGTTCTTTTCGGAAAAACAGAGATAAAGGATGGGCCAAAGCAAGGGGATTATTTGTTGGAAATAGCAATTAATGCTTAGTCGCATAACCAGGTGCTATGGCTAATTTCAATTTTAAAGATAGGGTCATCGAGTGTAAGGTAGTCTATTATGGCCCGGGGCGTTGCGGGAAAACTACCAACCTGGAACATATTTTCAAGGCGTTTAAGAAAAACACGTCGGGAGATATGGTTTCCATTGACACCAAAGGTGACCGCACACTCTTCTTCGATTTTCTGCCCATGGGCCTGGGTAAAATCAGGGGCTGCGATGTCATGATCCAGCTTTACACGGTGCCCGGCCAGCAAAAATACAGCTCCACCAGAAAAATGGTCCTCAAGGGCGTTGACGGTGTGGTCTTTGTTGCAGATTCACTTGAGGTTCGCAGGAAAGCAAATCTTTTGTCTTTGAAGGATTTACAGGGAAACCTTAAAGAGCAGGGCCACAGTATATTCAAACTTCCCCTGGTTATTCAATACAACAAGCGAGATCTTGCTGAGGAGGGTTTTCCCATTTTACCTGAAGATGTCTTAGAGCGAGACCTGAACGGCAAGCTCAAGGCGCCGTCTTTTGCTGCAAGCGCTGTCAAGGGGACCGGTGTGTGGCCGACCCTGAAGGAATGTATGAAGCTGACATTGCTTGAACTCCAGAAGGAACTGAAATGGGCGGGGTAGAGGAACAGCATGGATAATAAATCGGTGTTTGCAGGCGCCTTGAGTTTTATCAGCATGCCGGATATTTTTCAAACCCTTGGGACAAATACCAGCACCGGTCGACTGCAGATTACGAGCCAGTATGCCCCGAACCCCGGCGTCATATATTTTGAGGACGGTGACGCCGTCAATGCTACCATAGGCGCTACCAATGGTCTGGATGCCATTTATGCCCTGTTCGGGTGGTCTGAAGGAAAATTCGAATTTTTTGAAGAGAAAGTAAGAATAGGGCGTGTGGTTAACAACAGCCGAATGCAGATCATATTAGACGCCCTCAGGATGCTGGACGATGGGTTGATCGAAAAGATAGGGCCCACGCCCTTGCCCGGCGCGCCCGGCGCAAAAGCAGGACAAACAAAAGATGGAAAAAGCGGGGCCCTGCCCGTAATTAAAGGCCCTTTAGTGGACTACGTTTATGTCATTAGTGAAGATAGTTTTTTTGATGACAGCAGGATTGTCAAAGAGGGTGGTCACGGCAGATGGATCTGGGTCCTATTGGAAGGCATGGTGGATGTAACCAGGGAGACCGCGGACGGAACCATGGCCGTTGCCAGGCTCGGAGAGGGTTGCTTTATTGGTGGTTTCGCATCTCTGTTGCGCAAAGAAGCCGTAAGAACCGCCACTGTGACGGCTGTGGGTGATGTTCAGTTGGGTGTTGTGGATGCCGACATTCTTTCCCGGCAGTATTCGGGCCTGTCGGCGGACTTTAAAAAATTCTTGACCAGTCTGGATGGCAGGCTTAGACGAATTACGGATCTGGCCGTAGAACTGCACATGAAAAAGTCCAGGAAGAATACGTTGCCCGCGGACACGAAGCCGATGATAAAAAGAGGTTCTTCAAAGGAGGACTTGTTTGTCATAACAGACGGTAAGACCTATGTGGTCGGGCAGACCCCGAAAGGCGACATCCCGTTATTGACGCTCAAGAAAAATGATGTATTCGG
>JAFDAP010000441.1 GCA_019313765.1 Deltaproteobacteria bacterium
CAGATATATGACTACCTTCGTCTCTTTGATTGGGCCTTGAAGTTAGATGGCATTTCATCTTTAGAAATGGAAAGACAATTGGACCTGCTTTCCCACTCTCTTAAGATCAGGGGCTTTTCATCTACCCAGTATATAGACATCTTTCGCGGTTTTTCCCAGGCCGTGAGCAACATTGTAAACGATTATTTCAACAACATTCATCAGGAGAATCTGTCAAAAATCCTGCACCAGATACCAACCGAAAGGTTGATGGACAAATATCTTCCACCTGAAGAGGTAGATGACCTTGAGAAATTGATCCACCGTGTGACGGAGATATTTTTGCGCGACAGGATAGCTTCTTCTTTAGGGCTTCAGCAGCTTGATCTATTTTTAAGCCGTATTTTAAAAACCCTTTTCCACCAGTCGCATGGGCTGCCGAAAGAGAGCCTGCGCCTGTTGTTCAGTTATGACCCTCAAAAGGCTATAACCCCTATACATCCCGTAAAGAAAGGCCTTTCAGACATTATCCACCTGGGAAACAAGGGGCTCAATCTGACCAGGATAAAGAATTATGGCCTCCCGGTTCCCCCGGGCTTTATTATCACCACCGAGGTTTTCAGGTGCCGGGAGATTGTTGATCACTATCTACCTGCAAAGAAAAACCTCGATCAACAGGTGGCCCTTGAGGTGGCCGGTCTTGAGAGATTGACCGGTAAGAGATTCGGCGACCCTGATAATCCATTGCTCCTGTCGGTGAGGAGCGGTTCTTCCATTTCTCAGCCGGGAATGATGGATACATTCCTTGATGTTGGTATCGATGAAACGATTGTCCTTGGGTTGATTGCGCAAACAGGGAACGAGTGGTTTGGGTGGGATACCTATCGAAGGTTCCTGCAGTCTTACGGCATGGCTTTCGGCCTGTCGAGAGATGCCTTTGACGCCATTATCGATGATTTCAAACAGCGCCTGGGCGTGCCCTATAAAAAGGATTTTACCGGGCAGCAGATGAGGGACATTACCCTTACCTATAAGTCATTGATACAGGAAAGCGGCATAGAAATCGAAGCGTCCCATTTTGGCCAGCGTCAAGTGGCTATCCAGAAGGTTTTTGATTCATGGCACACACAAAAGGCGGAAACCTATCGCAGGATTATGGGTATTTCCGATGATTGGGGTACGGCCGTTACGGTTCAGGCCATGGTCTTTGGCAATTTTTCTCGTGAATCCGGTTCCGGTGTCTTTTTTACCCACAATCCCCGCTGGTCCGGAGATATGCTCATGTTGTGGGGCGATTTCACCCCCGGAAATCAGGGTGAGGACGTGGTTTCAGGTCTGGTAAGGACCCATGCCATCTCAAAAAGGCAGGCGGAGATTGAAAACAGGCAGAGCGAGATGACCCTTGAGACACGTTTCCCGGACATCTATCAGACCATGAGAAAATGGGCAAAGGATCTTGTCTATGAGAGGAAATGGAGCCCCCAGGAGATGGAATTTACGTTTGAAGGTCCTGGTAGGGAAGACCTGTTTTGCCTTCAGACCCGTGACATGGTAATGAGAGAGAGAAAAAAGGTCTATTCTTTTGATACGGGCCAGAAAAAGCCGGTCAGATTCTTAGGGCATGGAATAGGTGTTAGTGGAGGTGCCATGACCGGGAGGGTTGTATTCAGCCTGGAAGAGATCAAACACTGGCGCAAGAGAGAGCCGGAAACATCCCTGATTATTGTAAGGAGTGACACGGTCCCGGATGATATCAGAGAGATCCATGAGGCCGACGGCCTGCTCACGGCCCGGGGAGGCTCCACTTCACATGCCGCAATTGTGGCCCACAGATTAGGTAAGACGTGTGTTGTGGGATGTGCAGACCTGGTTTGCATGGAGAAACAAAGGGCCTGTTCATTGAACCAGAAGCACCTCAAATCAGGTGACTGGGTCAGCATTGATGGCCTTGAAGGGTCCGTGTATTCGGGTCAAATGAAGATAAGGGAGATGGAGAGGGACTGATATGGAAGATTTTTCGAAAAATATTGCGGGCAAAGACCTGGTGCTGGGTATTAACGGCCTTGGAAGAATAGGGAAACTCACCCTGTGGCACCACATTGCCGGAAAGTATTTTGATGAAGTTGTGGTCAACCTTGGAAGGGATGTGGGCAGGTCTTTAAAGGACCTGGCACACTACATGGAAAGAGATTCCACATACGGGTCCCTTGGCGGATACCTCTATGGACATAAGGCCCACCGTGTGATTCAGGATATTGACGAAACCGCTGGAACCATGACGGTTGATGGCATCAGGCTCAGGATTTTACAGCGTTTTCGAAATCCGGGAGATATTGACTGGCGGGAACATGGTGTCAGGTTAGTGGTTGATACCACGGGGCAATTCCTTGATCCCACGCTTTCACCCGAAGACCCAAAGGGTTCTGTAAGGGGTCACCTTGAGGGGGGCGTGGAAAAGGTCATTGTCTCGGCCCCTTTCAAAATCAAGGATGAAACCAGGGCCATGCCCGATGACGCCGTGACCACGGTCATGGGCATTAATGAAAATGACTATGACCCTCGTGTGCACAGGATTATTTCCAATGCATCGTGCACAACGACCTGCCTGGCCCACATGATAAAACCGCTCATGGATGCATTTGGCCCGCAGAGGATACTGACCGC
>JAFDAP010000442.1 GCA_019313765.1 Deltaproteobacteria bacterium
AAAGCCACAATCACCCTTTTCAGCTCCGGTAGTGCAGCCGTCCTTGATCTGTCCTTCCCGGGCGGCTGTCGGGCCTGGCTTTGCTGTGATTTTCCAAAAATCCCGCGCTGGGGTTGTGCTGTTACAGGCGGTCCGGTCTCTTCCTGTATTGCTTCCAAATAAATCGGTTCCACATATATAAATGAACCACTCACGGGAATGGCTAAGAGATTGCCTCTGATGACCCTGGAACCCTTCTGGCCCCACAGGCTCAACTCCCGGGAAATATCGGTTTGCTGATCAATCCTGGCCTCAATCTGCATGGGCCCGTAGACCAGCTTTTCCTTGGGTAATTTATAGACCAGCAGGGTGCCGTAGTGGGGCAGGTCGCTCCTTGCAGCCAGCCAGCCGATCATATTGTCCTTCCTGGAGGGAGTAAAGGGGAGCATCAGGACAAACTCTTCCTTGTCACCTTCGGGCAGTTTTATGATGATATAGTAAGGCTTCATCTCCTGGCGGGCATCTCCGTACAACTCGTCGGGAATCTGCCAGAGGTCTTCCTGGTTATAGAAGACCTGGGTATCTTGCATGTGATAGGTGGTGTAGGTCCTTGCCTGGATTTCAAAAAGGTCCCTGGGATAGCGGATGTGCCTTTTCAAATCTTCGGGCATTTCACTAAAAGGCTTGAAAAGATCCGGGAATATCTTTGCATAGGTTTTAACAATGGGGTCTTTTTCATCCATCATGTAAAAACATACCTCCCCGCTGTAGGCGTCAATAGTGACCTTAACGGAGTTACGGATGTAGTTGAGCGCCTTATTGTTAAAGAGACGGAGGGATCTGCGGGAATAGGGATACATGTTTGACGTTGTGTAGGCATCCTGAACCCAGTAAAGCCTTCCCCCGGACACGACCATGTAAGGGTCGCGGTCATAATCCAAAAACGGGGCAATGGAACCCGCCCGCCTGTCAATCCGGCGATTGTACATGATCCTGCTTTCAGGGGTCAGGTATGTGGTAAACAAAATCTGGGGATCCATAAATTCAAGGGCAAACAAGAGCCTTCTCACAAAAGAGTTGATATGAACTCCCCCCTTTCCCTGATAATTGGCATAGACGTTTTTGTCCCCTTTGGGATAGTCAAACTCCTTGGCCTTGGTCTTTACCAGGACATATTCATCAGTTTTTTCTCCATAATAGATCTCCGGACGGTCAACCTTCATATCATCAACATAGGAAGGGGGCAGGTCTTTGATCAGGAGTTGGGGAAGCCCCTCGCTGGTTACCTCATTGACCGGACTTGAGGCCAATCCGTAGCCGTGGGTATAGATCAGATGCCTGTTGACCCAGGTATTGGCCTGGGGAGGGAGTTGATTGATCACGAGCTCCCGGGCGGCCAGCATGACCTGTCTGAACTGGTTATTAATTATATAACGATCCACATCCACATTATTAAAATCGTAGTACAGGCGTATGGCCTGAATCTGCCTGTATGTTTGAAGCAAAGGACGTTCATCCCAGATCCTGATATTCTGAATCGTTACATTTTCCTTTTCGATGTCTTTCGGACTGATCCGGTCCTTCACCTCAAAAGGGACTTCTTTGATCTTGTTCAGGTTGTATGCCTTGCGGGTGAAATCGATATTGTAAGCGATGTAAGGCGATTCCTTTGCCAGTTCATTGGGTTTGACCAGGAGTTTCTGAACCACGATAGGGAGCCCGTTTGCAAATACCAAAACCGCCCCTAACCAGATACCTAAACTTATCAAGATCAGTTTTGTCCTGGGTTTGGCCGCGTTCATAAAAAGGACCACTGCAAGAGCCAGGGACACAAGGATCAAACCCTTGTAGACCCAGACCTTGATATGCACGTCCGTATAGCTGGCCCCGAAGGCGGGCCCCTGGGTAGAATACAAAAGCCCGTACATTTTCAGGTGAAAACCCCAGGCTAATAGCAGGGCGACGAATCCTCCTAAGAAAATAAGATGCTTCTTTGCCTTAGGTGATATTGCAATTTTGGGCAAAGCGGGAGGGTTACCCTCTGTTTGAACAAGGTCACCGATTATTTGAAGGGCGCCGTCTTTCAGATACCAGATCACGGTGAGCCCGCCGGCAAAAATGATCAAAAGCAACAGGCCGTCCCGGATGAAATTGAAAAAGGGAAGGGAGAACACATAAAAACCAATGTCCTTCTCAAAAATGGGATCCGTGCTGCCGAACGGTTCCTGGTACAGATAGCGCAGGACCATGTCCCATTGGGCCGCGCCCTTAGACGCGATAATAAAACTGACAATCAGGACAAATGCGACGAAAATAATATTTAAGGTGTTGGCTGAAATGCCGAACTGTGAGAAATATCCGGCCTCATCCTTGAAACCCGTTCCGGGATCTTTGGCCGGGGTCAGACGTTTGGCCACATAAAGGTTTACAGATACAATAAGGATCAAGAGTATCCATATTACCGAACCGAAGCCGAACTTGGTCAGAAGCATGATCCAGAAAACAGGCCAAAAGTCCAAATTCAGGAACCACAGCCAATCAGGATAAATGGAAATTACTGACCAGAGCAAAAGTGCAACAAGGATTCCAAAGCCGATCAAGATTTTTTTCTTCATTATTTAGCCTCCAATAAATTACTAACTATGCGGAACTAATGAAATACCGATCAAGATTTTTTTCTTCATTATTTAGCCTCCAATAAATTACTAACTATGCGGAACTAATGAAATAACTGGGCATAAATCGTATAAAATCATCGCCCGGACAATATTCATTCTTGCTTCAGGTGAATGATATTAGAGTTTATAATTATTTAGTGCAAGAGGTTTCGATATCCATGCACGGTAAAGTCAAATTCAGCTCCAACAAAATGAGGTTACTATGAAATGTTTTTGATGTTGTCCTGGATATCCATGAGATGTTGCAAAGGGCAGGGAACAGGTCAAAAGAATTTTCTTGTATGTGCGTGGACGTAATCGCCTATCTTTCTCATTCGTTCCAGTTCCTCCTGATTAAGCAGGCCCAGATCCAGGGTCCGCAGGCCCTCTCTCATTTGGGCCGTGTTCTTGGGTCCGCACATACAGACGTCCACTGCCGGGTTGGAAAGGGCAAAGCGGTAGCAGTCGCTGGCACAAGGCGTGGGTTCGTCCGGGGGCATCCTCTTCGCATTCAGCATCTGGCCCCACCGGGTGGCCGTGTAGGAGACGATCCCCGGTCTGTCTTCACCGTTAAGATAGGGAAAGGTCTCGTTTTCCGCTCCCCGGTGGGCAGCGTTGTAGCGTATATGAAAGAGGTCGAAGATGCCCTCCTCGGCCAACCGGGGAAAAAGCACCCGATTGTGGCCGGAAAGGCCCAGGAAGCGATAAAGCCCCTTTTCTTTCATTTCCAGGGCCTTGTCCAGGATGCTTTGTGCCGGCGGTTTGTTATGCCAGCCCAAGAGCAGGATTTCTGAATGGTCTAAGGACAGGGAACGCAGTCCTTTTTCAAAAAATGCCTCCATGAGGAGAGCGGATCGCGAATAACTCTGGATAACAATGACCAGGTCGTCTCGCTTTCCCTTACGACAGATGTTCCTGATGGCCTGGCGCATCCCGCTCCTACGCAGTGAACCCCAGTAGAAGTAATTGCAGCCCTTTTCGAATGCCTCTTCATAAGCTGCGGCCGGCGCGCCAAAGCTTGACGCTACCCCCAATGGCCCGACCTTAAGTCCGGTCCGCCCTAAAATCCTTGGTGCTAAAGTATCCAAAAATATCAACTCCCTGGCATGTGGTTATTCACGTCGAGTCTTTTGATGGTATTCCCTGCGCACTTTCGAAAACTTACCAATAGTTATGGGAATTGTAAAGGGTGGTTTTGGTCTTATATTTGTAACTGAAAATAGTTGCTATTTTTGCACGATTATTATAAACTTCTATAAAAAAGGTTGTAACCGAAGCGCTTG
>JAFDAP010000443.1 GCA_019313765.1 Deltaproteobacteria bacterium
TCTGCCATGCCTTGGCCGAGAACCCGGTTTCTTCAATCAACTCCCTTTTAGCGCATTGGAGAGGGGTTTCATCGGGGTCCAAGGTCCCTGCAGGGATTTCCCAGATAAAACCTCCCGTTGCATGACGATATTGCTTGATTATCAACAGGGTGTTGTTTTCAGCAAGAGGAACAATCGCAGAGGCCCCAGGATGATGGATAATGTCAAGATCAATGGTGACGCCATTCTCTAAGGTTACGTTTTCTCTGACAAGTTTGAATATCCTCCCCTCATGCAGGGTAACGCTTCGATTTATTGTGGTGTTCATAGTCATTCCCCGAGACCTTTGAAAAACGCCCCTTTTCGAAGTCTGCGCTTATCTGCCTCCCGCCACGGCGGGACGTTGCACTCGTCCCGCCTATATTTGTGCCATATGGCAATATCGAGGCGGGACTCGAAATATTCAATCCCGCTGTAAGCGGGATTGATCTTGATCCCGCTGAAGCGGGAAACGTTTTTCAAAGGTCTCTCCCTATGTTCCGTGAAATTTTGCCTGAAACGTTAAGATTTTGGCCTATTTGGCCGGCGGGAAAGGTCCTCAATTATCCCCACTAACCATGGGCACGAACCGGACAAGCATCACCTCTTCGGTTTTGATCCGTCCCCCTGTCTTGACACCCCGCACTAATTTCTGAACAGTCCCTACCCTCCCCACTGGAATGATCATGCGGCCCCCCTCCTTTAGCTGTTCAACCAATGGACGGGGGATTTGCTCCGGGGCGCATGTCACGATTATGGCATCAAAGGGGGCCTTCTGGGCCCACCCCTTATGGCCGTCTCCTATCTTGATATGGACATTCTTATACCCCAGCTTGCCTAAGGTCTCTTGTGCCCTGATCCCTAAGGCTTCGATGATTTCAATAGAATATACCTCATTGATTAGTTCGGCCAAAATGGCGGCCTGATATCCGGAGCCTGTGCCTATCTCAAGGACCCTCTCCCCTGGTTTCAATTTAAGGGCCTCTGTCATGAAGGCCACAATATAGGGCTGTGATATGGTCTGGCCTTCACCGATGGGGAGAGGATGGTCGCTATAAGAAAGGGCCTTATATCTTTCGGGTACAAAAAGGTGCCTCGGCACCTTTTTCATGGCCCGTATGACATCCGGGTCTCTTACCCCTCTGTCGATAATCTGCGACTCGACCATGGTCTCCCGGGAACGGGCAAAATCGTTCTTTTCCTGTGCAGAGCATGTCGAGACGCCGGACAGCGTCAAAATGAAAAAGGTCAGATAATAAAAAATCGTTCTCATCATTGTCACTCCAATCTGCATTGGGCAGGAGAATTTACTGTACGATATTACCCCATAGAACCGCTCCCTGCAACCCATGATTTGGTTTTGGGTTCATACTCTTACTCTTAATCTTAATCATAATCGTTTTGAGTAAGATTACGATTATGATTAAGATTATGAAATAGGGATCAAGGGGATTTTTGCGAGCTCGCTTCTTTCCGGAATCTTGGGCCTGGTGGGGGTTCCGGCGCTGTTTGTTTCAGGCGTGTTGAGTGACGTGTTTGCTCGAAAGGGATACGGACGCAAGGGACTTATTGTAGCCAACGCATCCATATGGGCCCTGCTGATGTTCGGGCTCGGCTATGCGGTGGAAATCAGGGCCTCCAGTGTTTTGATCAGCGCCCTGTTTTTTAGCTCAGGCTTAGTCATGTTTGGCGTCTGGCCCCCGTACTACGCGCTTCTCAGCGAACTTGTGCCCCAGGAGATTGCGGGAACAACCTTCGGCCTTGCCAATTTTATCGGGTTCTTGAGCGCGTGGATCGCCCCCTACCTCACGGGATGGATGAAAGATGCGACCGGTTCCTTTTCTGGAGGCCTCTATCTGACCGGGTTCCTGATGGGCTGTGGGGTGATTCTCGCTTTAGCGATCAGACCACCTTTTCGGATCAAGTCCGGAGGTTAGACCCCGTTCTTTTCCCACCGGTAAATACGCATCGGCGGGATGTTGAGAAGCTCCACTACCATTTGTCCAGACCCCAAGAAAGGCTGGCAGAGGGAGTGAACCAGTTTTCACTGGATTTGCTTTTAATCGCGATACTTCCATGTTTGCCGTAGGAGCTTAATGGGTGGATTTGGGGGTCTGAATTGCCACTCCCATGATTGCGTTACCATGCAGCAGGCAGTCATAGTCAATGTATGCACCGGGTGTTTGATCAAAACCGAAAGAAATGCCCTTATAAACTTTGGTAATTCTCTAAAGTCCGTAAATGCCTTCTTCACCCGTCTTAGCCAATGCTCGGATGTCAAATGATAATCATCGGTACCATCAACCGTCTTAACCAGATCAAAATAATCTTTGGCACATCGTTCAAGTTGCCCCTCAACAGGGTACCATCCTGCGAAACTCTTATTCAGCATAGACCAATGAAAATTGTCTGAGCCCCAGGAAAAAGCAAATGGGCTCTTCAACAAATTCCTTGGATCAGGTTTTCTAACAAAGAAAATCGTTGTATTGATCATTTTCTTAATACTTGATTTCGGGTTGATTACACGACGGCAAATTTCAAAAAAATTTCTATAGATCGCATCATCCAGGTTTTGAGATGCCTCCTTGGCCTGGACGAAATGTTCGACAGAACCATTGGC
>JAFDAP010000444.1 GCA_019313765.1 Deltaproteobacteria bacterium
ACTTTGGACCGAGCAATGATCGACAAAGTTTTGTCGATGTTGCTCCGCTAAGCGCCTAATTGGCTGACACCTGAACACTGAAACCTGAAACCAAAAAGTCTTGGAAAGCTATTAGCAAACTGGTAATGCACCCTTCTGATCTATAGCAATTCTCGGTGAATGTATTTTTCCAATGAAAAGAGCTTAGGCAACGTTCGGGATGTACATCGGGCAACGTCCGGGACCAAAGGATCTCTAATCGCAACATTTTATCGTAGATTAAGGACAAAATTGAAAAAGGTAGGAATTAGCGTGGCCTAATCACCGCTACCCACCAAGATAAAAATTTTTCACCCCCTTTTCCTGATGTTGTGGGAACAACTCAGGTCTGGTTGTAGCAATGAGTCGTTCAGATGGCAAAACCACTGAACTCTGACCTTGACCTAAATGGATTTCCTATGGCATAGATTAGGCTGCTTTTTGAATAAGTTCAGATTCATATTCTGGAAACATTATAATGGCAGGATGGACTTTAAAAGCATGGGCAAGTTGCTCTGCTCTCTTTTTTCCAATATCCACTTTATCATTTTCAAGTAGACTTATATTCTTTGCATTTAGACCTGAACGTTTAGCTAATTCTTCTTGGGTCCATCCTTTTAACTCGCGGAGCATCCGAATCACTTCTCCGGTAGACAGTGTAGCATGCTGTTGAGCTGGTTTAAATTCATTTTTTATCATTTTTTACCCTCTATTAATATTGATGAACTCGTAAATAGTCCGATTTAAACGGTTTCGTAATCCGCCGAAGGCGGATCAAATTCCCACGGCTAAAAAGCAGCGAGACAAGAAGGGCGTGCAAATTTTGTTATCATAAGGCGTACTTCTCGTACGTTGAATGATTACGAAATGCAGCACAACGTCCCGCTGAAGTGAAGCGGGAGACTTTTTACGAGACCGTCAATATTTATGTGGTGTAATTTCCAAAACATATACTGTTATTATATCCTCTTCAATAGAATAAATTACTCTATATTGTAAACTCAGTCGAGAAGATCGCCGACCTTTCCTTTCTCCTTTTAACTTCTCGTAATGGAATCCAGGAAACTCCTTTAATATACTTGGACCATGACGAAAAATAAGATCTTTCCAAAGCTCATATTTTTTTATTACTTGTAACGGAATTTTTCGACAATATTTAGAAAGGTCTTTATGTTCATGAATACGCCACATTATTAATTATAATACCTTATTAAATTTAATAAGTCTATTTTTATTAATATTGCTTTTACCCATTCATAGGTTCACCAGCGACAGATCAATGCCTGAAATACTCAAATTCGGATAGAATTTGCCGTAACTTTTGAACACTCGGGTGGGACAATACAGGGCCAGCCCCTGCCCGCCTATTTGTTTGGTGGGACAAAAACTTTGCAACCTGGATAAGGGAGGATTGGTGACCCCCATGTGTGATACACCGGATAAACGTAATGGAACTTCGCGGTTATAAATTTTAATCTAATTTACAACTTCTTGAAAGCTAATAAATAACGCCAGCCCTGCAAAAACCAGAAAAATTCCTGCAAGGGCAATACTGATAGGCAAAGGGGAATTAAGAATCAAAATTTCGCCTATCATTGCGAATATAACTTCACTTGATTGAGTAGCATCGACAGCAGCCAACTCACTTGCCCTTTTAGATTTGTTACGGGCAAATAGGAAAAGGCTCGTCGCGATAATTCCGGAAAAAAGTGCAACCAAAGCAGTATTTATAAGCTGCCCCTTAGATGGAAGTGGGGGTGTTTTAATCGCAACAAGAATCAACCAAAAAGGTACAGACCCAAGGGATAGCAACAAGACTTTGTTAAACGGATTTTCAAGAAGAGGGTTTTCAATATTTGGAAGGTACTTGTTGCCATTCTTAGCTTCCCATACTAATTGGTTTCCAATCGGATAGCAAAACGCTGCAATTAAAACAGGGAAGCCGCCCATCAGCAACTCTTTTACAGTAGACATTTCAACATGGCTCAGGTTGACCATCAAAACACCTGATAATACGATAAATGAGAAAAACCATATCTTTTTTGGAAATGACCTTCCAAAGCAGATTAAGACAACAAGTGTTGCAATAATTGTAAGTTGCCAGGTTGTTGCAATAACCCACCCCGGAGCATGATCGGCGCTAAAACAAAGTAGCGAGTAAAACCCGCCAAAACCTATACTTCCGGTGATTATCCAGAACTTCCAGTGCTTTAAAAAAAGTCGAAATACGCGCACTGGGGCTTTGATACCTTGAAAGAGTGACAGTAATACAATCAAAAAAGAGATCATATATGCATATCGAAGACAAGCTGACCATACCCAGTGCCCACCTTCTAAACTCATAACCCGGTTCAGAATGAATGTTGAACTGAAAAACAGGCCTGATAGAAGCCCAATTAAAATCAATACAATCATATTCAGATCTCGTAAAATGTTAGAAAAATAGGTCTTTTTTTTGGACATTATCAGGCGTAGTGAAGCCTTTTCGGAGCATAGGTTTCAAGTGTCGGGTGTCAGGTTTCAGGCTGGCTCTCGCTTTTTTACTACTGACACCTGACACCCGACACCTGAAGCTTGAGTGCAGTGTCCAATTATTATGCAATCCTGCGTCACATAA
>JAFDAP010000010.1 GCA_019313765.1 Deltaproteobacteria bacterium
AACAATGTCTTGTCCTGGAAGGTTTTGGTCATTGAATATTGAAATTTGAGATTTATTTGTAATTTGGTGCTTGTAATTTGTATTTTTAGACACAAAAATCCAAGGCAGAGCCATATAGCTCTGACCACGCCCATCGAAGATCCCGTTACGCGGGGGAGGACCAGGTTTTCAATGGAAAATAAAAAATAGCCCTTACCATGAAAAAACATGGTAAGGACTGTTTTTATCGATTAAGATCCTGCCTGGCCAAAATCGTAGGGCGGGCCACCGCGCCCGCCTTTTCCGGTCCCGCAAGGCGGGACCCTGCAATTTTCTCAAAAGGCCAAAAAATCATGCAGTCATCCTTGATGGTTTCGTAAAAAGTCAAAAAACGTCGTTTTTTGTCATTCCGGCGAAAGCCGGAATCCAGTGTTTGCAGAAACTTATGACTGACCTGGACCCCGGCTTTCGCCGGGGTGACGACTTTTGCCCCTCCCCTGCGAGACGTAAGCCTCCAGGGGAGGGAGATTTTTTAGATTACTACTAATTATTTAAACGTGGCCGTAAAAGGCAGCACCTTTACTACTCCACCGGCCTTGAACACGAAAGCGCCCTCATGGACCGTTACCGGGATCGTGTAACCGGAGACACCGGCCCACCATTTCTCCATGGCCTGCCAGGGGTTCATACCCTTGGCCTTCAGCTTATAGCCGCCGGTAACCAGCAGGCTCAGCAGGGCGGAACGGGTCGTGATCAGGGTTGTGGCCCTTACCTGGGTTGTCTTGCCTGCCGGGATCCAGATGGAATCCTGACTATTAAAAGTCACAAGATCGAATCCCTCGAAGGCAACGGTAAATTTTACGCCTTCCGAAAGGATCGGGTAGGGATTGGGGTTCTTTATATCAAACAGAAAGCTCATGGGGAGTGGCGAACCATGATTCCCCGCCTTTCCCTTGGTCGGTTTTATCTTCCCGCCATAATAGTAGTACCCGTCAAACTGGGGCACCTCAAAGGACTCTAATGTAATCACCGGGTTCTTGAAATTGGCCTCGGTAGGTTTGGCCTGCATACCGGCACAGGACGCAAAAACTACAGCCAGGCCGAAAAGAAGCACTGTCATCAAAACCAGTTTTTTATTCATAGTAGAACCTCCATTTATAAAATCGGGTTGCGATTTTATCAAGTTAACCACCTCTTTCTCCTCTTATAATGTTTTACCTCGGCAAAACTCTTGGTTTTACCCTTTTCACTCATGCCGAGGTAAAAGTCCTTGATATCTTCATTTTCCTTTAGTTTCTCGGACGTATCATCCATGACGATACGCCCTGTTTCCATTACATAAGCATAAGGGGCCACATTCAGGGCCAACTTGACGTTCTGCTCAACTAAAAGGATGGAAATCCTCTCTTCTCTATTGAGCTTTGTCAGGATATTAAAGATTTCGTGGATTAACATCGGGGCCAGGCCCATGGAAGGTTCATCCAACAATACTAATTTCGGCTCTGTCATCAAGGCCCTGCCGACTACCGCCATCTGCTGCTCCCCACCGCTCACAAAACCTGCGACTTCATTCCTTTTCTCCCTGAGCCGGGGAAAATAGTGGTAGACTAATTCCAGGCCATCCTTGACAGACCCTGTTTTTCTCAAATGGGCCCCCACCTTGAGGTTCTCCTCAACCGTGAGATGTTCAAAGACCCTGCGGCCCTCAATGACCTGGATAATACCCATCTTGGCAATCTCCACCGCGGTTTTTTTGTGGATCCTCACACCTTCAAACTCGATGGCCCCGTCCGTGACCTCTCCGACCTCAACCTTGAGGAGCCCGGAAATGGACTTCAGGGTTGTGCTCTTGCCCGCCCCGTTGGCCCCGAGGAGCGCTACAATACCGCCTCTCGGCACCTCAATGGAGACACCTTTAAGCACAAGGATTACCTCATGGTATTTGACCTCGATATTATTGACATTCAAGATACTTTCTGCTGCTTCCAAAGGCCCAACCTCCAATTCTCAAAACCCGAATTCCGAAATCTTAAATCCCAAAATAAAATGGCGGATTACCATCCATGCCATTCGGAGGCCCACTGTTTCGGCCACCGCTTTTTCAAATCAACAAAATCCACCACCTGGAACTTGCCGTTTTTCCATTCCTGGACCAGGCAGGCTGATGCAGCCCTGTGGTCTGTAGGCGTATAGGTCACATCACCGGCACCTAAGCCGATATGGAAATTTTTCATGGTCTCAAAACCCTTTTTCATGATACCGACCCTGGACAAATCGCCTGCCTTATCGGCCCTCTTCATGGCTTCCCAAAGGACCAGGGCATCACCCCATGCCTGTGGTGTTCTATTCAAACGCTTGTTAGCCGGAATGCCGGGATTGTATTTCTTGGCGTACTTGACAACATGATCCATGTTGTCAGAGGGCTGGCCAAAGAACTTGATTGGCGTGGCGCCCATAACAATCAGTGCATCTTTGACTTTCATGGCGTCTCCTGCAAGACGCGGGAGGTTTTCATCAAAACCCCAGTTATTGACTATAAAGGCCGTCTTCAAACCAAGGGCATAGGCATCCCTGATAGTAGCAGACACCGACATGGTAGTGTTGCCATGCCATATTACATCAGGGTTGAACTTTTTAAGGGCCATGATCTGGCTCTTGGTATCAATGGCAAAGAGACTCACATCCTGATCCGGGCCTATATCAAAACCCAACAACTTTGCTTGATCCTTTATGGCTTTAATCGCGGCACTGCAATAAGGAGATGGGAACATATAGCAACATGCAAGACGGGGTTTCCTTTTCCCGTAAGCAGGATTCTTCGGCCATTTTTTGTCAAACCAGGCAGTCAAACAGGCCCTGGCATTGGTAGAATAATCCGAAGAAAAGAAGAGGTTATAGCCCGTTCCAGGGTGTTTTTTCCCGTCCCTGTCTGTCCAGTCAACAGGTCTTGTCAGATGGGCGGAATAGGATGCTGATACATAGGGCAGTTTATCCTTATTAACCGTGGGTGAAAGGGCCTCGGTATCGCCGGTCCCCCATCCCATGATGGCAAGGACTTTCATCCTTTTTAAAAGTTTATATTTGGTAAGGGCCTCCGGGATACGGTATCCATAGTCAAACCATGTATATTTTATCTTTTTCCCGTTGACGCCGCCCATGTCATTCAGATAATAGAATGCCTCGGCCATACCAAGGGCATAGTCCTTGCCCACATCCGAGGTAGCGCCTGTTGTGTCCATAATACCACCGATCCTAATGGTCTTGGCCACCGCGGCCGTGGAAAATCCAACCAGGAAAACCACTGCCAAACATGGTACTAACAGCTTTAGAAAAATGCCTTTTTTCATATGTTCTTCCCCCTTTACTCTGATGAAAAACAGATATTGTCTAACGTCAACAACGATAACACCGAAATACGAAAGAAAAGTTCACCTCCTTTCCATAGATATGGTTAACATGGTTAATATTATTGTTTGATTGAATCGTTAATATGGTTGACAATCTCGTAAAAAGTCTCGTAATCGTCATGCCGGACTTGATCCGGCATCCAGAACGCATTGAATTTACTGGATTCCGGCTTTCGCCGGAATGACGGAAAAGAGAACTTTTCTACTTTTTACGAGTCCACCATGGTTAGTATTGCAAATCTCTTCTAAATTCCCGTCCCGCCGACATGGTCGGCTCGCTCCATATTAATAAGAAAACGGCCAAAGGTTAAAATAATTCTTGATCTGCCACCACCTGTATGAAAGGCCGCGAGGCTCGTAGATCAAAAAGGCGCATATTGCAAGGCCAAAGGCCATTTCCTTTATAAAGGCAAAGCTGATCAGGACCTTGGGATAATATTCAGATAAGGGTATGGCCGCCATCTGTAAGAATTCCATAATCAAGACCATAAATATGGACCCGAATATGGCCCCGTCGATACCGCCGCCGCCGATCAGGATTACACCCACCAACCATAAAGACAAGAACCAGGGAAAATGCTCCGGGCTCAGGGCCGCACAGTTGCACACCCAGAATGCGCCTGCAAGGCCTGCAAGAAATCCGGCCACAAAGAAATTCAACAATTTGTACCAGACAATATTAATCCCTAAGGTCTCTGCGGCAATGTCATTATCCCTTATGGCGATCCAGGCCCTTCCAACCCTGCTCCTAACAAGATTGGCCATAATAATAACCGAAAATGTCAACAGGATGATCATCAAATAATATCTCTGAACATCCGTTTCTATGTCCCAGGGGCCTATCTTTATTGTGCCCGGCGGAAGAGAGAACGCCTGTCCACGGCCCCCGATCCTGCTTACATACTGGGTGAGGATAAAGTCCACGGTGATAAACTGGGCCGCCATTGTTGTCAGGATAAGGTAAAATCCCTTTACCCTGGCTGAAGGGAGGCCAAAGAGAACACTCCAAAAGCCGGCAACAATAGCAGCGACTAAGATGCTGATGGGATAGGCAAGCCCCAGGTCAAGAACAACCTGAGGCCAAGGGAATCTCAAGATCAAAAGTGTGCTGGTATATGCACCCACGGCTATAAAGGCGGCATGGCCAAGGGTGATCAGGCCGGCATAACCTATAAGGAGCTGCACGCCTAATGCCCCCATGACAGTGTAACCGATCACGTTGGCCACGCTAAGCCAGTATTCATCGAGGATTATCTCATATTTCGATAATAACGGGATTGCAACAAAAACAATCAAAAGGAGTAAAATCATCTTCCCCTTTATAAGTCTGCTCTGCCACCAACCCTGATCCTCAGTATAGTTCTCATGGTAATCGCCGCAAGGAAGCCAAACTGTCGTCATAACAAAACCTCTTTCAAGTGCCTAAAGTTGATATAGCCGCCCCAGAGGAATAGGCTTAGCATTCCACAGGGCAGGCAAAAAGGCGCCCGTCCTCCTCAGTAGCCTGCTACGGAGGGTGGGCAAAATACGCAAGAAATAAAACCTTACTCCCTACTGTCCATTTACATCCTTTCAATCTTTATCCAGCCCCACAATCCGTAAGGCTTGAAAAGCAGAAAGATTGCCATAAATGCAAAGGGGAATATTTCCTTCACTCCTCCGGGGAAAAACTGGTCTAAGTAAGTACCTGCAAAATTTTGCAAAATGCCGATGGTTATCCCGCCTACCACGGCCCCTGGCACGGAGTTAAGGCCACCTAAGACCACGGCAGGGAGCACCAATAATCCTAAATACCCGATTGATATATTAACCCCGTTGATATTTCCCAAAAGGGCGCCGCCCACGCCGGCCGCCATAAAGGCGATGGCCCAGGACGCGGCATAAACAAACCGGGCGCTCACCCCTAAGGACAGGGCCGCGGTCTCGTCGTCGGACGTGGCCTGCATGGAAAGACCCCAGCGTGTATATTTAAAGAAACAGACAAAAACGATAAAGAGGACTATGGCTAATACAAAGGACCAGAAGTAGACAATCGAGACTTTCAAATAACCGATGGTAAACGGCTTGAGAGAAAAGATGGCCGGCTCAAAGACCCTGGTATCTGTGCCCCAAATAAATCCAACCAATCCCTTGAGGAAAAAAGAGATCCCAACCGTGACCATGATTATGGCCAAAATCGGCTCTCCTATAAGCCTGTCTAAAAAGATCCTTTCTATCAGAATGCCGAGGACAATACCGATGATCAGGGTACACAGGATGCTCAAGACGAATGGAACGCCCATTGAATAAAAGGCAAGGGTGACATAGGCCCCTATGAGGGTCAGTTCTCCCATGGCTAAGTTCACTACCCCCGAACACTTGTAGATCAACACCCAGCCCAAGGCAACTAAGGCGTATATTCCACCCACCATGATCCCTGTAGTCAAAGTCATCAGGAATAATTCCATTCTTATCCTCCAGATTAGCTGGTAGCTGTTAGCTGATAATTTACAGGTTCTATTCTTTCGCTATGAGCTATTATTTAACTCCTTACTTCTTACTCCTTAACTTCTTACTTTTTACTTCTCATCGCCCACTTCCTGAATGCGCAGGTCCGTTTTGATACGCTGTGTTCTTCCGTCCTCATAGGTGATGGTCATATCCAGATGGACTTCATCCGTGTCTTTATAAAGGCTTTCCACAATATCCTTGTATCTCTTTTCCATAAAACCCCTTCTGAGCTTACTGGTCCTGGTCAATTCATCATCGTCCGCATCAAATGCCTTGAAGAGGTTTACAAATTTTTTTATCCTTGCCGGTTCCGGAAGATCCTTATTGGCCTGTTCTATCTGTTTCTGGATAAGATCGTAGACCTTTTTATTCTGGGAAAGCTCAGGATAGCTCGTGTAGTTGATCTTATTCTCATCCGCCCACTTGCCGACCACGGAATAGTCAATACACATGACCGCGGTTACAAAAGGGAGTTTATCCCCGACTACCCAGGCATCCTGTACATGGGGACTGAATTTGAGCCTGCTCTCGAGATACTGGGGGGCAAAGGGCCTGTCATCATTAAGGGTCATAACGTCTTTTGACCGGTCAAACACAACCAGATGCCCATCATCGTCAATGAAACCGGTGTCCCCTGAATAAAGCCAACCATCTTTCAGGGTCTTTTCGGTTGCCTCATCATTCTTATAGTAACCTATGAAGACCGACGGGCTTTTGGATATGATCTCCCCGTCTTCCGTAATCTTTATCTCGGTGCCGGGAATGGCGGTGCCGACGGTATCAAATTTAATGTCTCCATCCCTGTGCACAACTGATATTCCGCCTATCTCCGTCTGCCCGTATATCTGTTTGAGGTTTACGCCAAGGGCATGGAAAAAGCGAAAATGGTCCGGGCCCATGGCTGCCCCGCCCGTATAACAGTGCCGTAGCCGTGACATCCCGAGGTGGTCCTTGAGCTTTTTCTGCATGATTATGTGGGCAAAATATTTCAAGGCTTTCCAGTGCCATGGAACCGGTTTCTTTTCAAAGTTAAGCTCGCCAACGTGATATCCTATCTTGGTGGCTACCTCATATGACTTTCTCTTTATCCAGGTGGAATCGAGATATTTCACCTGTACCTGTCTTGTCAGGCCCTCATAAAGCCTTGGGGCCGCAAACATGACATGAGGCCCGATCTCTCGAATATTATGCTGGGCCGTTTCCGGTTCCTCGGGGAAATTGAGGGTATAACCGACCTGGAGGCCGCAGGATATGGACATCATCTGCTCGCCGATCCATGCAAAGGGGAGATAAGAAACAAAATCATCAGTATCATAACAGGGGTCAATGGACATGAGACTCTCGCCCATGCTCAACATGTTCCAGTGGGTCAAGAGCGCGCCCTTGGGAAGGGCTGTTGTCCCGGAAGTATAAAACAGGAGGCAGACGTCGTCACCTTTACCTTCATTGACCATCTTTTCGAAGAGTTCCGGTTCTTTCTTATCCAGTTCCTTGCCGAGTTCCTGGACCTTTATTATGCTGTGGAGAAATTCCTGGCGGTAACGCCTCATACCCTTTGGGTCATCCCATACGACATGTTCCAGTTTAGGGCAGTCGGGCATAATGGCTAATGCCTTATCCACCTCTTCCTGGGTCTCTCCCACAAAGAACCTGCTGTCGGAATGGTCGATGATATATTTGACCTCCTCCATCATACAATCCTGAAAAAGCCAGACAGGTATGGCGCCTGCGCACATGGCGGCCATCTCTGCCCAGACACCCTCCGGCCTGTTATCGCCGATCATGGCCACCTTGTCTCCCTTTTTGAGACCAAGGCTGACCATCCCCAGGCACAGATATTTTACATTATCATGGTAATCCTGCCATGTGTAAGGCAGCCACACCCCAAACTCCTTCTCTCTCATGGCCACCTTTTTGGTCCCGTATCTCTTGCACTGGCTGACAAATAATTGGGGAATGGTCAGGTCTTCGGTTATCTTTACTTTTTCCTCAGCCATTTTATCTCCTCGATATATAAAGGTCTTCTGCGCCTAAATATGCCTTCACAACCTCAGGGTTCTTGCCGACCTCTTCAGGGGTCCCATCGGTAATGATATTACCGAAATTGAGGACAAGGACATGGTGGGAGATGTCCATGACTACCCCCATATCGTGCTCCACCAGTATACAGGTTGTCTTCCAGCGTTCCTCTTCATTGATGTCTAAAATAAACCTGGCCATGTCCTCTACTTCTTCAAGGTTTAACCCTGCCATGGGTTCATCCAATAGGATTATCTCCGGCCTGAGGGCTAAGGCCCTTCCAAGCTCAACCCTCTTTTGTAACCCATAGGGAAGCATATGGGCCACTTGATCACGGATACTCTCAATCTCCAAAAGATCGACAATCTCCTCTTCAATAAACTTTCTCTCTTGTATCTCCTCATTTTTTGTCTTACCCTGATAAATAGAGCCACTCAGGATGCCCGATTTGAGATGTATGTGGGAGCCCATCTTGATATTATCAAGCACAGTCATACCACCATATAACTCCAATTTCTGGAATGTCCTGCCGATTCCAAGCGCCGCCCTCTTATGAGGCGAAAGATTGTTGATATTCTGGCCTTTATAATAAATATTCCCTTTCTGGGGGCGATAAAGACCATTAATACAGTTCATCATCACTGTCTTACCGGCGCCATTCGGGCCGATAATCGAGTGTATCTCGCCCTTCTTTACTTCCATGCTCACGTCGGCAATGGCTTCCACCTTACCAAATGACATATGGATGTCTTCGAGCTTTAAGAGGGTATCGCCTTCTTTCAACTCCCCAATTTGACCCATGCTGCTGGCCTCCATTCTGAGTTATATTGTGATTTGTCTTAGGTACTTGTCATACAGATGAGAAAAAATGGTTAGCTAAAATCGGTTTCCTTAATAACCTGCAACGAACACGAATATTCTTACTCGCATGTGAAATTTTTGTCAACCAGTTTTGACAAGAAATATTGCACAAAAATAATCCATTTATAACCGCCTGAAGATACCTGATCCCAGGTAATTCCATTGCTATTATAAAACTTCAATTATACAATTATATTTCGGCTAAAAAAGACCGGGTCTTATCTCGGGAATAAAATTTTTGTGACACTGGTCCAAAAAATAATCATCCGTCATGCCGGCAATGAAATCCCTTACAATTCCCGGGGTCGGTGTTTTTTCCCTGTACTCTTCTGACATTCCATCCAAAAACTGCCTGTAAATAACAGAATCCTCATTTCCGGTTTCAAGGTCCCTGAAATATGCCTCGAACAGCAACTCAAACATCAAATTGACTTTGGGGGTCTGTTCCTTAACCTTCTTGTTCATATAAATAAGGTCCTGGTTAAACGACTTCAGCCGCCTGAGCGCCTCTCCCACCTCGCTGCTAAAACACACATGGGGCTTATCCAGGCTGTTTGCAATAAGGTCCTCCACAAGGCAGTAAACAATTTTTCCATTGGTATTCCCTAAAATTCCAGAGCACTCTTTCGGTATGTCTTCGCGGTCAATAAGGCCCAGCCTGATGGCGTCTTCGATATCCCGGCCAATATAGCTTATGGTATCGGCCATCCTGACCACACACCCCTCTAAAGTCATTGGCCGAATATCAATGGAGGGATCCTCCCCTTTACGTGCCATTTCATCGTCTAATTTTTCAAAATTCTTGCCTTTTTGGGGATTCAATGCCTGTGAATGCAGCTCCCCGTCATGACACAGTATCCCATCCAGGACCTGTAATGTCAGGTTCCAGCCCCTCCCTTTCCGCTCTATGTCCTGCAAGAATCTTACGCCCTGTATGTTATGAAGGCAATGACCCATGTTATGTGCCTGACACAGGACCGAGAGGAATCTTTCGCCATCGTGCCCGAACGGGGTGTGCCCGATATCATGCCCCAGCGCTATTGCCTCAATCAAATCCTCATTAAGCCTGAGAAGACGACCGACGGTTCTTCCAATTTTTGATACAAGTTGTACGTGCAAGACCCGGTGCGTGATATGATCGTTTTTTATCAGATAAAAGACCTGAGTCTTGTCAATATAACGGGAGTATGCCAGGGAGTGGAGTATGCGATCCGTATCAACAGAAAAATTTTGTCTGTGTCCCCTGTCTACTTCAGCCTCTTCTTTTCTCCTCACCGCATTACGAGTCAGAAAAGCCCACGGCGAAAGTCTTTCTTCCTCCCTCTCATCAAGCTCCTTCTTTATCTTGACCAACAGCTCGCCTTTTTTCACTCGCCAGGCCCCTCCTCTTTCTGGTCGTCTTTAAAATAAACCCTTTTCAGCTCATTTAAAATAGTTTTTCCCCTTTTTGCAATAACTTGGTGTGCCTTTTCAGCAACGTAACGGGATTCATTTTCCAGTTCATGCTCTGCAGGAACCGGTTTGCCCACCTTTTTGTATTTCCAGCGCAAGAGGGAACGTGCAACCTTATTCTCGGCATCGCGAGCAAGCTTCCTGACGTTTTTCTTGATTTGTTCGTCCATGCTTTGTCCCCCTTATTTCCTTTTTTACTTGAAAAATAAAAACAGCGATGTTATATAAATTCGTTTATGAATTTTGAGTTTTTATTCCGGCAAACGCAGGCTTTGGGGAATAGGAGGCTGTCCGAGAATGGCTTCGTAGCGAGATCGAGCGAAAATTTTGAGGGCAAGTCGAAGATCCCGGACTTTGAGCGGGGGCGACAAGGCCAAAACGGCCGTAAGCGTAGCAGTAGCCTACGTTGAGGATGTTTTGGGCTTGACAACGCAGCCATCAAAATTTGCAGCCGATCGCAGTAGAAGTCTATTTTCGGACAGCCTCCTAGTGCCGCCTTTTCAGTTTAGCCGAAGGTTTTTGAAGCCCTGTCCATTTGGGAGCTATTTTTGAATATATCAGGCTAAGCCGGTAAGCTCAAGGTAGAAAAAGATATCTGGTTTCCCCCAGATATGGTCAGTAACTTCGAGGTAAAAAACGCACGTTCAGAAAATTGCCCGGTGCCCTGTATGCCGCGGGGTGCAAGACATTCTGAGCGGAGGATAAACCGTGGCAATGAGGCCCAACCGGGTTCTCAAGAAATAAGGAGGATTGTATGGCAGTTGTTAACATGAAAGAGCTTTTGGAAGCGGGCGTCCATTTCGGACACCAGACAAGACGTTGGAATCCCAAGATGAAACCATACATATTTGGGGCTCGCAACGGGATACACATTATTGACCTTCAAAAAACAGTCCGGCTTTTCAAAACCACCTATGAATTTATTGTGAAAACTGTGTCTGAAGGATATTCGGTCATATTCGTGGGCACTAAAAAGCAGGGCCATGATTCTATTGTAGAGGAAAGTGAACGTTGTGGAATGTTTTATGTGGTCAACCGATGGCTTGGAGGCACGCTGACCAATTTCCAGACCATTAGAAAGAGTATCGCCCGTCTCAAGGAACTCGAGACCATGAAAAGGGACGGCTCCATCAATCGATATACAAAAAAAGAGATTTTACAGATGGAGAAAGAACTGTTCAAGTTGGAAAAGAATTTAGGCGGAATCAAGGATATGGACGAACTGCCGGGGGCTATTTTTGTTGTGGATCCCAAGAGGGAAAAAATCGCCGTCCAAGAGGCCAGAAAGTTAGGAATTCCTGTGGTGGCCATAGCTGATTCCAACTGCGATCCTGACGACATTGATTTTATTCTCCCCGGGAATGATGATGCCATCCGGGCCATAAGACTCATATGCTCCAGGATTGCCGATGCATGTATCGAGGGTCACAATCTGGCCGAGGAGAGATTAAAAGCTGAGGCTGAATTGCGAAAAGAAAAGGAAGCAGCCGAAGTAGAGGCTTCCGTGTCCACAGAAGGTGAAGAGGGTGGGCCCGAGGTCATAATCCTGCCCAAAAAAGAAGGAGCGAAAACAGAAGAGGAAGCTGGAACTGAAGCGAAACCGAAACCGGAGGATGAACCTGAACCGGAAGAAAACCTGGAAACCGCAGGACCGGAAGCCGTTGAAGAGAACTGATCGCGCTGGAATACGAAGCTCGGTGGCCGTTCACGGAATTTTTGAAATCCCAAATACCAAGCACCAAATTACAAATAAATCTCAAATACCAATGACCAATGACCTAAACTATTTTGATTTTTGCAATATTTATGAAAATGTCTTTTTCAATTCATTTGCCATTTTGGTCGAGATCATATGCTGGTTTGGAGTTTTGAATTTCGGTCATTGGAATTTGATTGCTATTTGGGATTTGTTATTTGGGATTTCCACTAACTCAACTGCTCCGTAAACGGATACAATATTTTTAGGTTCACCTCACAAATTTGAACCGTTCAAGATTCAAGGCTCGAGGCTGGTGAAGGTTTACAAAAGAAAAGAAACCCTGAACCTCTGAACGCCTATCATCAATCCAAAAGGGGGGTATATTCGAATTGGCAATTACTACTACACAGATAAAGGAATTAAGAGAAAAAACCGGTGTCGGCATCATGGACTGTAAGGCGGCCCTTAATGAAAGCAGTGGAGACATTGAAAAGGCCATTGAATATTTAAGGAAAAAGGGGATTGCAACCGCCAAAAAGAGAGGGGGCCGAGTCACATCACAAGGCCAGGTACAGTCTTATATCCATGCCGGAGGCAAAATAGGGGTCCTTGTGGAGGTCAATTGTGAAACCGACTTTTCAGGCAAGACAGAAGATTTTACGGCTTTCGTAAAGGATTTGGCCATGCAGATTGCAGCGACCAATCCCATTGCCGTCGATCGAGAAGGGGTCCCGGAAGATACCCTCCTAAAGGAAAAGGATATTTACGCCACCCAGGCAAGAGATTCGGGCAAGCCTGACAATATTATAGACAAAATTGTTGACGGAAAGCTCAAAAAATTTTTTTCAGAGGCATGTCTCTTGGAGCAACCCTTTGTCAAAAACCCGGACATCACGGTCCGGGATTTGTTGAATGATCTAATGGCCAAAACAGGCGAAAACATTATGGTCAGGCGATTCGCCCGGTTTCAATTGGGAGATTCAGATGCCTGATATCCGCCCCCGTTTCAAGCGGATACTGCTGAAATTGAGCGGGGAGGCCCTTATGGGGGATCAATCCTTTGGTATTGATTCCAAGGTACTTGAAAGCGTGGCCGCTGAAATATCAGACATCCATAAGCTTGGCGTTGAAGTGGGTATTGTCATCGGGGGTGGAAATATATTCAGGGGACTTCAATCGGATGCCTTCGGCGTGGGACGCGTTGCAGGTGACCACATGGGCATGTTGGCAACCGTCATAAATACCATTGCATTAGGTGAGGCACTTGGAAAGAATGGATGCAAAACAAGGATCATGACCGCCATTGACATGATTAAAATTGCCGAACCTTACGTAAGGGAGCGGGCGGTCAGCCACCTTTCAAAAAACTCCATCGTCCTTTTTGGGGC
>JAFDAP010000011.1 GCA_019313765.1 Deltaproteobacteria bacterium
AACGGCATCACAGCCGCAGGTGCCCTGGGACCGGCCTTCGGCAGTAACTGCCTCTATAATATTGATCATTTCAAACTTTACGGAGTAGAGCTTGAGGCTGCCATCCATGTGGGAAAAAGGTTTCGGGCAACGGCAGCTTATGTCTACCAGGAGTATGATGCGGACAAAACAGGGTTTGAAGCTGATTATTCATACTACCTGCCTGCTCTTTTGCCCAAGCACAAGGTCAAATTACTGGCCCGGTATAATGTTTGGCCGGATGGATGGCTGGAGTTAAGCTCGCGTTATGTGGGCGGTCGGGATTCTCAGCGGGGCCCGGGACTGGATGACTATATCACGGTGGATGTAGGCATTGAGCAGAAGTTCAAGTTTCATGGTGCGGAGTGGACGGCTTCAACCTTTATTAACAATGTGACCGGCACTGATTACCAGGAACAGGCTGGCTATGAAATGCCCAAGTATGTTTGGGGAGTTCAACTTGGCACTAAGTTCTAAAATTGCTTCGCAATTTTATGAAGGGAGAAGCTCATGAAGGAAATAAAGCGGATAATTCTCTTTGCAGTGATCACCCTGACAGTTGCAGCGGTATCCTGGCCGTCTCAGGCCGCGGCCTGGGGCCGCGGCCATTTCTATGTGATCGGAACCGGTCCGGCCGGACCCCGGACCGCGACATTGCAGGCCCTGGAAACCATCAAGAGAATGGACGTTATTGTGGCCTCGGATCAACATGTGACGCTGTTTGCGGAGTGCGTAGGTGACAAACCCGTCCTGTTTGATCCATGGACGGATATCTGGGATTACAAAGGGAAGCCGCAGCAGAAGTTAAACAGGGAGGAATTGGCCCAATTCAAAGTAGAACGTTTCCGGATACGGGATGAGCGGGTGGCGCAATTCAAACGCCTCCTGAGAGAGGGAAAAAATATCGGACTCCTGGACTCCGGGAATCCCTGCCTTTACGGCCCGAGCCACTGGTATATGGAGCAATTGGACTCAGAGGACGTGGTCATTATTCCGGGCATGGGATGCGACGCAGCAGCCATGGCTGCCTTGGGTAAAAGCACCATCCCCGCCCATGATACACATTTTGTCATACAAACTGCCCCTTTTTCTTTGATTGGCTGGGGCATGAAGGACCGACAGGTTCTAAGGGATCTGGCAAAATATCCTTCTACCATGGTTTTTTACATGGCTCTCTGGAAACCAAAAGAGCTTTTTGCAGCACTAAAGGAAGTGCTGCCGCCGGATATGCCCTGTGCCGTAGTATATTGGGCCGGTTACCCTGACCGGGAGCGCATCCTGCGCGGGACAGTGGCCGATATGGGAGAGAAACTGTCAAAAGACAAGGAAAGATTCATGGGTCTTCTCCTTGTCGGACGTTTTATGGAGGGCAAACCCTATGAATCGGCCATGAAACGGATGCAGGAAAAGCTGAAGAAATAATAACATAACTGACGAGGTATTCTATGATGAAAAAGATTTTTTTATTAGCCCTGATATTACCATTTTGTTGTTCGACCTCCATTGTCAATGCTCACCGCTTGTGGCTCAACATTGATAATGAGCAAACGAAGGTAGGCCAGCCTGTTCGGATTGAGATCGGCTGGGGACACAAATTCCCTAAAGATGAGGTGATCGAGGAAAAATTCCTGCACCATGTTTATGCTATGGATTCGAAGGACGTGAAAATCCCGCTCAAACAGAAATCCCCAACAGAATTTGAATTTGTCCCGACAGCCGAGGGCATATACACTATACTGGCAGATATCCATCCCGGTTTTCTCAGTAAGACCACGGAGGGATACAAGCTCCGGTCCAAAACAGGATTGGATAATGTGCTTTACTGCTTTCGCTATGATATCCGGGCCAAGGCCATAGTCTATGCGGGTGAAAAGGCAAAAATGACGGATCGGGCCACCGGTGATATGCTGGAAATTATCCCGCTTACGGATACAAGAGGCTTAAGAAAGGACGAAATTTCTCAGGTAAAAGTGCTTTATGATGGGAAACCTCTTTCCTCCGTTGATGTGAAGGCTACTTATGCAGGCTTTTCAGACCAGTCAAATACGTTCGCCGTGATCACAAAGACCGATGAGAAAGGTGTGGCTCAAATCAATATACTTGAAAAGGGAAGCTGGATGGTGAATGTGATGTACGAGGTTCCCTATCCGAATACTGAAGAATGTGACAAGTATAGATATAATACCCGTTTCACGTTTAGAGTGAGATGATCATGTGACACGGCATGCCGGATAATAGAACTTAATTATGAGAGGTCGATGATGATCCGAAAAAGATGTGCAACCCTGTGCGTCCTGTTGTCTTTCTGTTTTATCACCCATTTTGCATATGCGCATACCTATAGAGTTTCCGTCGTTGTTGATACGGACATGGCCCTGGATGATATACGGGCCGTTGTCATGCTGCTTAATTCAGACATGGTTGATATCCCGTTGATGGTCACTTCGGACGGAGGAGCATCCCCTCAGGCGGGCGTCCGGAATCTGAGAATGCTTTTAAGTTATTTTAAGAGGGAAGATACAAAAATTGCCAAAGGCCGGGTTTTGGGGAAGCCGACCCCTCCATGGAGGACAATTTCTGAGAATGTGAAGTGGCCTGAGCCGGTGAAGTTGCCTGACAAGATTTCTGCGGAACGCCCGGCAGCGGAGGAGATTGTGGAGACACTGAGATCCCGGGACCAACCCATTCTCTATCTCTGCCTCGGCCCCCTTACAAACCTGGCAGATGCCCTGAGGTTAGATCAGGGAATCAAGAACAAGATCTCTCGTCTTATTTACTACGGTTCGCATCCTGAAAAGTCTCTACTTAGCTGGAACACCGGTCGAGATCCGGATGCGGCCCGGTTTGTTTTTAATTCGGGCCTGAAAATTTATTACATGGGCCTTCCCAGGGAAAAATTGCTTTGTTTTGATGAGAGGCTTTACAGGCAAATACAAGGCATGGATACGGAGGCAGCCCGCCTGGTGACAACTATTCACGGGGCGCCTGCCGTGATAAGGCTTTTATTTGAAAAGCACTTTTACGTGTGGGATGAAATGACCGTGATTTATCTGAATCGACCATCACTGTTCAAATTTGTGCCCTCAGCCGATCATGCTCACGTCATGTCTCTCTCGGCCTTTAAGGCTGCAGGCGTTCATAATACGTATTTGAAACTCCTGGGACATGCCGCGGACTTTCATCTGAATCCCCGTAATGCGGTCGTCTTAAAGGTTTTTCCAGATGATCCTTCACTCTTCAGGGAGGATGTCAGCCCATATGTGAAAAAGATCATTGCAAAATATGGCCTTGAAGAATGGAAGGCGTGTCTATTGACCAACGAGTTTCACCGCCATTTAGGTATTTATTCACTTATCGGGGCCAAGATGGGGGTCAGAGCAAGAGAAATCTTGGAGGCTCCTTTTGATACATTGAAGGTTGTTTCATTTGCCGGGAATGATCCTCCTTTGAGTTGTATGAACGATGGCCTCCAGGTGGCCACAGGGGCGAGTCTGGGACGAGGGGCTATTCAAATATCTGATGAAAACCCGTATCCGGCGGCAGCTTTTCAGTTTAAGAATAAGAAGATGACCTTGAGGCTCAAATCGTTCTGGGTCGACAAGATCAAAGAGGATATCAAGTCAGCTTTGAAGAAATATGGCGGCTTGAATCCCGAATACTTCGCCCATATCCGTGAACTATCCATTCGCTATTGGCAGGATCTCAATCGCAGGGATATTTTTGATGCAGTAATAGACCAATGAAGATCGAATAACCGGACAAAGATGTTTCGGACAATGAAGGGGGGCATTATTTATGTGTGAGGCAAATGTGCACCTTATAAAGGACGGGAGTGAGAACAAGGTTATCATGAAAGTGTAGATGTTTTAAGGCGAGAGGATGATGGTATCTCTCTTGAGAGCATATTTGGAGAACGTCTTAAGATAAAGGCGTACGTCAAGGAGATGAATCTGGTTGATCACCGTATTTTGTTAGTGGAAGATTAGATAGTTAAGACAACTATCAATTGAGGTATACAAATGGATTAACATCACTATCAAATAAGTCGGTTGTCGAATTGAAAAAACAGGGAGGCTTTAAATATGGATTTTATTGAAAAAGCAAGGATCAGATTGGAGAATTGGATCACGCACAATGATCATCACCAGGAGGAATACGAAATGTTTGCCGAGCAATTAGAGTCGGCGGGGAAGAAAGATAGTGCGGCTCATGTCCGGGAAATGATCGAGATGGCGGCAAAAAGCACTGAATGTTTACGCAAGGCTTTAAAGGCCCTCGAGTAATTCGATGGCTATCATTCAACGGGGAGGTTTTCCATGTGTGAAGCCCATGCATTTATTTTCAAAGACGGAGAGGAAGAAAAGATCCTGGAAAGTGTTGATCTCATAGAATTAGAGGGGGATGAGGTCAAGCTTATCAGCATCTTTGGCGAGCAAAAGACCTTCAAAGCCAAGCTCAAGCTCTATGATAATACTAAAAGAAAGATCGTATTTGAGCTTTTTTAAGCGATTAGAGGTAGATCTGTGATTTTGATGGTCGTGGATGGACAGGGTGGTGGCATTGGAGCCACCATCATCAAACGTCTGAGGGATGCTATTGGCAGTGAACTGGAGATCCTGGCCTTTGGGACAAATTCCATTGCCACCTCCCGGATGCTGAAGGCAGGCGCCAACAAAGGGTCAACGGGCGAAAATGCCATTGTTCGCACCAGCCACAAAGTGGATGTCATCATCGGTCCTTTCGCTATCATTATGGCCAATGCCATGATGGGAGAACTTACTCCCAAAATGGCAGAGGCCATAAGTTCCAGCAAAGCCAGAAAGATCCTGATCCCCCTTATACAGGAAAATGTATGGGTTGCAGGCTTAAGCAGCGAGCCTTTACCTCACCTGGTGGATCAGGCGGCACAGGTGATAAGGGAGATGAATGCCCGACCTTGAACAATTGAATTACAAATTGACATATGCAGTGTAGTCACATTGTAATGGTTTTTTATATGGCTTTGTCATCAATAGATAGGCTTGTCGAAAAATTTAAAAAATATTATCCTCCGGATCTTCCCATGGCCATAGTCTATTTTGCCGGGTATTCAGAAAAGGAAAGGGTTTTAAGGAGCACATTGGGTGCAATTTTAGAGGACTTAAAGAAAATTGATGAAAAGTGGATGGGGTTATTGATAATAGGCGAAGCTGCCAAATAATGAAAAATCGATTAAACAACCATGATCTGAAAAGAGATATAGGTTTCTTTTCGGCAGTGATCTTAGTGATTGCCAACATGATAGGAACCGGAATATTCACCACTTCCGGTTTCATTATTCAAGAACTCGGTAACCCTCAAAACATGCTTCTTTGCTGGTTTGTGGGAGGCATCTTTGCCCTGTGTGGTGCGCTTTGTTATGGGGAACTGGGTGCCATGTTTCCACTCGCGGGCGGGGAATATGTTTTTTTACGTGAAAGCTTCGGTAAATGCATGGGCTTTCTCTCCGGGTGGATCTCTTTGATTGTGGGATTTTCCGCACCCATTGCAGCAGCCGCCATTGCCTTTGCAACCTATTCTTTTCGTTTGTTTTCGCTTTCTCCTGCCCCGATAATGACCTTTTCCATCCTGGGCGTCAACATTATCAGCATATCGCCATTGTGTATGGTGGCCATTGGCGCAATCATTATCTTTTCGTTGATCCATTATCACAGCCTCCGGGTTGGCAGCAGGGTCCAGAATGTATTGACCCTCTTCAAAATAGGTATTGTGCTTGTCTTTATTATGGCCGGACTCTGCTGGGGGAATGGCTCCACAAGCCATTTCTCTGAAGCCTTGGACCTGAGATCGGTGTTTCAGGACAAGTTTGCCATCTCGCTCATATTTGTATCATTTGCCTACAGCGGATGGAATGCTGCTGCTTACTTAGGGGCTGAAATCAAGAGGCCGGGCAGAAATATCCCCTTAGCCCTTTTTGCCGGGACTCTGATAGTCATGTGTCTGTATATGTTTTTGAACATGGTGTATATTTATGCGCTTCCCGCAAAGGAGATGAGTGGGGTCCTTGAAGTGGGGGCAAAATCCGCTGTTTCATTATTCGGGGACCACGTAAGCAGGTACTTCAGCGGGGCCATTGCCGTGGGCCTCTTATCTGTTCTGAGCGCCATGATTATGACTGGACCCAGGGTCTATTATGCCATGGCAAAAGACGGGGTCTTCTTTGATCTCTTTGGCAAAGTAAACAAAACTCGCAGGACCCCTGCATATTCCATTTTCCTGCAGGCAGGCATTGCCATTCTTATGGTTATTACAGCGTCCTTTGATAAACTGCTTTTATTCATTGGCTTTACGCTCTCTTTATTTGCCATGCTGACTGTAGCGGGAATGATAAAGCTCAGGATAAAGAAACTCGCTCAAACAGATAGTTACAAGACATTCGGATATCCTTTAACACCACTGCTGTTTATTGCGGGCAACATGTGGATCATCTATTTTTGCATAAGAAGCAGACCGGTTGCCGCACTGTTCGGATTGGGGACAATAGTCTCAGGTTTATTGTTTTATGTTTATTTCAGCAATAAGAGAATGAAAAATGATGAGATATAAAAACATCGTTATCTTTTTACTGTTCACGTTTTTCATGCTCCCTCCAATCCTTTACGCCCATGGTGTAATGGGAAAAGTAGATACAGGAGGCATGGTCGTAAGCGCCCAATACGATACTGGCGAACCCATGAGTTATGCAAGGGTGAAAATTGCGGCTCCCGGGACAAAACTGACTTTCCAATCAGGCAGAACAGACAGAAATGGCCGGTTCTGTTTCTTTCCGGATGCGCCAGGCGACTGGAAAGTGGTAGTGGACGACGAGATAGGCCACAGGCTTGAGGTAACAGTGCCTGTAAATGACTCAAAAGA
Source organism: Deltaproteobacteria bacterium (assembly GCA_019313765.1). Taxonomy (GTDB): domain Bacteria; phylum Desulfobacterota; class DSM-4660; order Desulfatiglandales; family Desulfatiglandaceae; genus JAIOSR01. The sequence goes on from JAFDAP010000011.1 coordinate 6,913, forward strand.
ATTGATGACAGATCAACAGGTTCGAGGTTCAAGTGGGAGTTCTCTTTCCAGATACGCAAAGGTTTTGATAGGGGTCTGTTTTATTTTTGGCATTTCCGGGATTTTCTTCTGGTGGAGAGGGAAACGGTTTCAGGGGAAGATCAGTCAAGAGCTACAGGGACCTTCTCAAATAGATAAATAGCTTGATCTTCAGAAAGAATGGCCTTTAAAGGCCGCGTGCTGGTGGCTCACACTAACTTTTCCGCCCTCAAAACCATCCTTTACAATCACCATAAATATTGATAGGTTAATACCAGATCTGATCTCTGTTTTTACCGACCTGATCCTCGTGGGTCGTTGATAATACCTTTGTTATGCCCCATATTTGTGGACTATAGAGTCGATTTGACCGGGAAAGGATGATGGAACACCGTCAGCTCTACGAGCTTGTAAACATGGATTCTCCTGAGGCAGTGTTAGGTGAAGGTCAGGTGATTCTGAAACTCATTTCACCCGAGTTTGAAGTGGCCCCTGTCACCGCCGCCTTTCGTTCTACGGTCAGCCTTTACGAGGGGAACATGCCCGGATACCAGGCCTGCAATACCGAGTATCATGGTCTTTGCCATATCACAGACACCTTTTTGGCCATGGCACGGTTGGTCCACGGTGGCATTCTCGACGGCAATATCTTCACCGACCGCGGCATTGTCCTGGGTCTGATAGCGACCCTTCTTCACGATACAGGGTATATCCAGGAAGAAAGTGACACGGTAGGCACCGGCGCCAAGTACACGGCCCAGCACGTCCAGCGAAGTATGGATTTTTTGGAACGGCACGCTTCAGAGCATGGGCTGTCCGGCGAAGACGTGAACGATGGCCGGGCCATGATCCTTTGCACCGATCTGTCCGTGGATATTCCCACGATTGAGTTTTCTTCTAAAGAAACGGAGCTTTTAGGGAAGATGTTAGGAGTGGCGGACCTTCTGGCCCAGATGGCCGACCGGACATACCTGTCTAAACTCCTGTTCCTTTATCACGAATTCAGAGAAGGCAAGGTGGGTGACTATGAAAGCGAGGTAGACCTGCTTCAAAAGACCGTCGGTTTTTTCGACTTTATAGACCATCGCCTTGAAACCGCGCTTGGCGCAACCCACCGGTTCATGAGTTCACACTTCGCCTCAAGGTGGGGCATTCATTCGGATATGTATGGTGAGGCGATCGAAAAGCAGAAAATCTACTTGAGGAAGATCCTGCAGGATTCTAATGTCGATCCCCGTGACCATCTGAGGCGCGAGGGGATTGTGGACAGGGTCCGCAAGAAATATGGAGAAAGCTGAACAAAGGAGAAAAGAAAATGAAAGGTAAAAGCCGGATATATAGCCTGCTCGTTTTAGGGGTATTTTTTATTGTGCTTGCAACGCCGGTGCATGCCAGGATCAAATTGGTGGCCCTGCCTGAACGGGGCAAGACCATTATCCGCCTTGACAACCCCAAAGCAACCTTGATTGAGGAGGAACGAGTTCTCACACTCCAGAAAGGTGTTAACAAGGTGGATTTTTCATGGAAAGGCGTGAGTATTGACGCGGACTCAATCCGCCTGGCCGTGCTCACCCGCCCCTATAAGGCTATCCTGCTGGGCGTCAGTTACCCTCCCAATGAAGCAGCATTAGTCTGGGAAATCCACAGTGACGACGCCTTTGAGGTGACGGTTCGCATCAGCTATCTGCTCTCTAATATTGACCGGCTGATTACCTACAAAGGCGTTGCCGACAAAGCCGAGACTCACATGAATCTGAAGAGCTATTTGGTACTCCGTAATTTCTCGGGCGAGGATTTTGAAAATGCTTCAGTCTTTTTGGATGACAGCCTGTCTTTTGAACAGAGTGTCAGACATGAGGAGACCAAACAGCTCCTCTTTTTGAACAAACGCGGGGTCTCAATCGAAAAGTGCTGGACATTTGATGCGGGCAAGCTTCCATGGGACCCGGAAAAGCTGGACACCAACGTGGGTATCCCTGTCAGCTACAGAATTAGGAACACCAAGGACTCGGGCCTTGGAACCTTTGCCCTTTATGACGGGAAGGTGCGCGTTTTTCAGGAGGACGGGCACAAGGGCACGATCTTCTTAGGCGAGGATAAAGTCAGTTTAGTGCCCGTAGGCGAAACCATGAAAATCTATATTGGCGACAGCCGTGACATTGTCGTGACCCAGCGCAAAATGCAGGAAAAAAGGATCAATGTTCGTCGAAACAACAAGAACCGGGTCGTCCTATACGACACAGATGAATTGATAAAGGCGATGATCGAGAATTTCAAAGACAGACCTGCAATACTCACTATGATCGAGCATATTCCCGGACAGTGGGACATGGCGGAATGCAACATGAAATACAAAAGAAAGGACGCTTATACCCTTGAATTCGAGATCGAGCTCCCTGCACACGGCAAGAAGGAACTGACCATGCACTACAATCGCCGCAACATAAGATAGGAGGCCGTCCGAAAATGGCTATTTTCCGCAATCTCGGCGTCAGGCTCCTGTTTGAATTGATTGGGATTTTAGAGATTCAGTGAAAGGTGATAAAAATGAAAAGTAGATTGATACTTCTTGCAATAATCGGGTTACTCCTGAGTTACAGCGCAGTCTATGCCAAAGTGGATCTGGTAACCCTTCCAAAACGCGATGCAGTGCAATTGACCGTCTATAATTCAGCGGACCTGACATTGGTAAGGGAAACACGGGATCTTACCGTGAAAAAGGGGACAAACCGTCTCCAGTTTTCCTGGGCCAACACGCTCATTGATCCCACGAGCCTGGATATGCTGCCAAAACTCAAGGGGAACGAAATAGACATACTGGATCTTACTTTTCCGCCCCGCGTGCGCAATCTGGGCGTCTGGCATGTAGAGAGCCGGATGAGCGGTAATGTGCCTGTAGGGATCACGTACCTCACCAGCGGTCTGTCCTGGCGCGCCTTTTACATGGGGACCCTGAGCAAAAATGAGAAGACCATGCGCCTTAAGGGTTACGTGCGCGTGACGAATAACAGCGGCGAGGACTATGAAAATGCACAGGTCCGTGTGATTGTCGGCAAGATTAATCTCATTGACCGGATCGCCGATCTTGCCAGGCGCAAGTATGCCTACGGTCGTCCCAGGCCCCCTCCGATAGTTCGCCCGGTACTGGAGGCTGACCGCAAAGCTGGCATGGCCGAGGTTAAACAAAGGCTTATGCGCGTGGAAAAGGCAATGATGGCCAGGCCAAAGGAGATCAAAAAAGAAGGACTCAGCGAATACTTTCTCTATACGATAGAGGGAACGGAGACTATACCTCATGGGTGGTCCAGGCGTCTGCCCAGTTTTGATGTCAAGGGGATTCCGGTTGTCAATCTCTATAAATATGAGCAGGAACGCTATGGCAATCAGGTGGTGCGATTCTTGAGTTTCAAGAACGATAAAGCGCACAAACTGGGAGACACGCCCATTCCCGGCGGCACACTGAAGGCATTTCGTGATGTGGGTAAGGAGGGTCGCCTCTCCTACGAAGGCCAGTCCAGTTTCAAGTACATCCCCGTGGATGAAGACGTGGAACTGAATCTCGGCCCGGTCGCCAATGTGATCGTCAAGCCGGTACTCGGGGACTACAAGACTGACCGGTATCTCTTTGACAGCAAGGGCAATATAAGCGGTTGGGATGAGATTCGGGAGTTCGAGATTAGGATAAAGAATACACGGGCAATCCCTGTCAAGGTGGAAATAAGGCGCAATTTCAAGACTGCATCCTGGTCTATGAAAAAAACCGGAGATTTTGGGGCCTACGAGAAAGTGGACCTTGACACGGTGAAGTTTATACTGAAATTAGGCGTACGTGAGACAAAGACATTTCGCTATACCCTGACTACACACCACGGGAAAAGGGCGGAATAGATAAGGGGCATGACACGTGTCTGATCTTGAGTCCAGGTTTGAAATCGCAGTGCGGGATGTCCAGCAACTTCCTGAAAGGCCGGGCAACGACACTCTTTTAAGGTTATACGCCCTGTACAAACAGGCAACACATGGAGATGTCTCCGGCAAAAGACCGGGCATGACCAATTTCGTCGGTCGGGCCAAGTATGGCGCCTGGGAAGGGCTAAAAGGTGTGTCGACGGATCAGGCCATGCTGGATTACATCGATCAGGTAGAAACTCTCAAAGGGTAAACACTTCTATCTTGACCTGCCGGTGTCATTTTTTCTATAAGTCAATTAAATTCCAACAAAGCAAATCCCCTCTGGGGACAACAAAAGCCTGATCCTCTGGGCCGATAGAATTTCTTTGAAAGGATGGTCAATTATGAAAGTAATGGTTTACGGGTCCGGCGGCAGAGATCATTGTCTTGCGGATAAATACGGGGACAGCCAGCATGTGGACAAGGTCTATTTTGCGCCCGGCAATCCCGGCGTATTACACACGCCAAAGGGTAAAAGGGGGCTTATCGAACGGATTCCCATAAAAGATTTTGGCGAGATCGCCGATTTCTGCGTTGAAAATAAGGTGGATCTCGTTGATGTGGGTTCTGAAAACCCCTTAGAAGAGGGCCTTGTTGACCTCCTGAATGAGAGGGGTATTAAAGCGATCGGCCCCAAAAAAGAGTATGTCAGGCTCGAAAGCGACAGGGCATTTACTGATGATCTTCTGAAAAAGATAGGCGTCCCCGTACCGGAATACCGTGTGTTTGATGATCCTGAAAAGGCAAAAGAATATGTGAGAAACATCGGATACCAGGTGGTGGTAAAGGCCAACGGCCTGGCCGCTGGAAAAGGGGCAATCGTTTGTGAAGATGTTCCCGATGCTATTGCAGCCATTGAGGCTATAATGGTCAAAAAGGCGTTCGGAGAATCGGGAAATCGCGTTGTTATTGAAGAACGAAAGTATGGCACGGAAATCTCCTTTTTTGCATACCTTGACGGTGCGCATGCCATGCCCCTGAAAATGTTTGCCCAGGATTATAAGCCTGCCTTTGACCCTGACGACACTGAATTGATAGACCAATTCGGAGGAAACCTGAACACCGGTGGCACGGGCTGTTATTGTCCCCACAAGGAAGTCAGCCCGTGGCTTGTTAACCGGATAATTAAAGAGATCGTAAACCCTACTGTAAATGCAATCTATAATGATCTGGGCTGGGCCTATAAGGGAGTTATTTATTTTGGCATGAACCTGGATCCCTATGACCGGCTTGACATATTTGAGATCAATGTAAGGCATGGCGATCCCGAATGGCCGGTAATTGCGCGTAAATTGAGTTCGGACCTGTTTGAGATCGGAATGGCAGTATGTGACGGGACCTTGGATGAGGTCAAACAAGTCTGGAACAAACAGTATTACGTGGATGTTATCGGTATGGAGGGCCGCTCAAAGGCATCCAAAGGATGGAACAAGGGCTATCCCGGCCGTTACGGAAAAGGCCATAAGATCCTCGGTTTAGACAAAATAGAAAGAGGCGTGGCAGTCTATTTTGCCGGGGTTGATGATAATCCTGAAAAAGGTCTTGTCACCTACGGGGGAAGGGTCGTTCATCTTATAGTGGGAGATTCCACTCTGGATGGGGCAAGGGAAAAGGCCTACCGGAATATTCAATACATCATCTTTGAAGACCACAATAACAACGGAGCAAATTGCCTGCGTTTCAGAAATTCAATAGGACTTTAATCCCCGCTTTTAGCGCGAGGATGCCGCATCTTCCCGAAGAGGGGGAGGACTTCCCCTTAATAGTCTCGAATATGCAGCATCCCCGGCTTTTACAACGTCATGGCTTATTCCGAAGCCCTTTTCTCCAAGTCCTCAATGCGCCGGTTGATTTCATCAAGGCCTCGCTTCATGGATTCCGCCTCGGTCCTCAGCATATTCATCTCCTCTGAGGGGTCCATCTGATAGGGAACCCCGTAGGAAGGCCTCCATCCGAAACCCCTGCCAAAACCTCTGCCCCGGCCATACCCGGCGCCATAGCCTGCTCCGAAACCGCGACCCCGTCCATAGCCCGGGCCATACCCAAAACCCCGGCCATATTCAGGTGCGTATCCGGCCCCGGCAGGATTACAATATCCTCGGGCACCTCCGGTCATGGGACCGGCCCCCATTGGTCCTGTTCCATTTAATCCTGGCATATTAAACACCTCCTTTCCTTTAAAACGGTCCGCCCCTGCCGCGTCTACGCCTGCCGCGTCCCATGGGCGGCATCTCAAAATGGCCGCCTTCGATACGGAGCACCTTTCCCATGACTAAGGCATCGGCCACAATGCTTCTCGCCTCGGTAAGAATCCTGCCGAAGGTCTGGCGGGATACGTTCATCCTCATCGCGGCGGTCTCCTGATCCAGGCCTTCAAAATCACTCAGCCGGATGGCTTCCAGGCCCTC
>JAFDAP010000445.1 GCA_019313765.1 Deltaproteobacteria bacterium
TGTCTCAGCATCAAGAAAGCCTTTCTGCAACAGAGAGGCAATGGTCTTACCCACAAGAGAGATGTTCTCCATGTCAACCCCTGATTCGGGCTCGTCAAAAAGCATCAGATCAGGATCCTGCGCCAACAACTGAAGCAGTTCAGAGCGCTTTATTTCACCGCCCGAAAACCCGGCATTCACGTCCCTGTCCAAAAATTCCTCAAAATTGACCTTTTTTGCCAGGGTCTCTTCCTCTACTTCGTCCTTTGCGCACAACTGGACCATCTGCCGGGTCTTCAGACCGTTTATGGTGGGGGGACGCTGGAACGACATGCCGATACCCAACTGGGCCCGTTCGTCTATTGGGAGATCTGTTATATCTTCCCCTTTAAACATGATCTTCCCTGCCGTTACTTTGTATTGAGGGTATCCCATAATTGTCATTAAAAGGGAGGTCTTTCCGGACCCGTTCGGACCGAATAAGATATGGGTCTCACCTGGATGGATCTCAAGGTCGATATGTTTCAAGATCTCCTTATCGCCGAGCTTAACCTGCAGGTCCTCGATTTGCAGCATCTTTCCTCTCCTCAGGAATTGTCCAAAACAGTTCCTTACTTTTGATTAAAAAGCCTCGTCAACCTTCCAGACTTCCCATACATGCCCAACAAGGTCAGGCCCTGGCTTGAGCGTGGGTTTGCCGGGCAGCCACCCCGATGGAGTGGCCTCATCACCATTAGTTGCACGGACATGTTGAAACGCCTTTATCTGACGGATGAGTTCGCTCACGTTTCGGCCTACCGGAGGGGTCAGTGTTTCAATGGCCTGAATAACGCCATCAGGATCAATGATAAAGCGGCCCCGCATTTCAACACCTGCATCTTCATTATAAACACCATAAACCGCGCCTATCTTCCCACCGGAATCTGAAACCATGGGAAAGGGGACTCCACCCTCCACCATCTTGGAAAGTTCGTTATCCTGCCACATCTTGTGTACAAAATGACTATCAACGCTGATGGATAACATTTCCACTCCCAATTCCTGGATATCTTTGTATTTGGCAGCAACTGCCGCCAATTCTGTTGCTCAGACAAAGGTAAAATCACCGGGATAGAAGCAGAGGACCACCCATTTGCCTAAATAATCTGAAAGCTTGACCTGACCAAAACCGCCACCCTGATAGGCGGGCGCCTCAAAATCAGGGGCCTTGGCCCCAACCTTAGCTACACTCATTGCTACCTCCTGCTTGTTTTCAGCCTCTATCCCTCTTGTTTTTTCTCTTCCCGGTTCTCCGACCTTTGATCCGGTCGGTTTGCCGCAACCGATCTTCAGCTCCTTCATGAAACCTCCTCCTTATTTAGCCATAAATTCCGTTACCCAGAAATCATGGAGATTGCAGAAACTGGTGGCATAAAACTTGGATCCATGGCCGGACGGAAGTTCATAGGTAGAAACCGCCTTTTTATCAGAAGGGTAGAAGGTCTTCGATCCGAGGACCGTGCCATCTGCCGATACTAAGGTGTGGCGGACAATATAGTGCTTCTCAGACATGGGGTGTTTGGTGGTGAGAGTCACTTTTTTCCCCTCTACCTTGACCTCAGGGGCATGCGACCCCACCTTTTTGGCCCACTTCCCGGGGTTATCCTTTGTATATACTACACCTGAAGGGAGATCTCCTGGTGAAGCAAAGGCGGTTGCAGACTTGGCTACAACCATCCCGGCGGCCAGGAAAATCGACTTTTTCAAGAAATCTCTCCTGTCATTCATGACAACTCTCCCTTAGGCCTCAAATTTTCGCTTTTCTTTATGAGGTTTTAAATCGAGAATACTTACTCTTCCTTTTCAAACAGCTCTTTCTCCGCCCCGCAAACCGGACAGGTCCAATCGTCGGGGACGTTCTCGAATGACGTACCCGGCTCTACGCCGTTATCCGGGTCTCCATCCTCCGGGTCGTATACATAACCACATACCGAACATACATACTTATCCATAATTTACTCCTCCTTAGTACCTAAATTCCAAAATCCCATCATGTTTGCGAAAGATTTTTCATGTAGCGATTGTGGACAGACTGATACGTTTTGACCCTTTGCGTCTTTGCGCCTTTGCGTGAGACCTTTTCTTTTCCGGCTTCACCGGGTTAGGTTCCAGCATCGAGGGTACACTGGGTAAAATCGATCTCTTTACCACACCCTGAACAGGTGTGTGCCTTATCAAACTCATCTGAAAAAATCTCTTTCTCTTTCCCGCAATTGGGGCATTTACACGCAAAGACTTTCAGGTCTTTAAACTGTTCCCATCCCGGGCAGTGTTGGGGTGTAGACATGATTGATCTCCTTTCGCCATACTGGCATTTTGTGTCTGCACGAAAACTAGGATTTTTTGTCAAGGTCAAGGAAGATCAAAATTTTAACCGCAGGAATACACTAAGTATTTTGAGGATTAAAATTTTTATCTGACGTAGAGATTGGCTAAAAAGACAGTTTTCGTTCGGGCACTATTTAAGATGTACTCAGCTTCTTGCCTATTTCGCGCCCATAATCCTGGGCCATCTGTGTACCGCCGCCCAAAGCGGCAGACTTGAGCCTTAACGGTCCACTCACGATATCCATCTTGAGGATATGTTCCATGGTGTCAAATATGCGACCAGCGCTTCACCGCTCCATCCAAAAGCTCCGAATGAACCGCCCACTTTCCCCTCAAGATTGGCCTTTTCAGCCAAGAAGAGCATGGTTTTCATCCCCTGCATCATCTCGCCGTGATATGTGGGAGAGCCAAACAGATAACCGTCATATCCATCGAGATCCGCCTCTTTCTTGACTCCTGTGACATTGACAACGTCTGCCTCGCCACCTTCAATCCGGATGCCTTCCGCGATCAATTCAGCGATTTTCTTTGTTCCACCGGCCCTTGTACAGTATACAACTAATGCTTTTCCCATCATCAATCTCCCTCTGATTTATCCCTCATCCACTTCCATTTGCCCTTTATGTTTGGTGCCGCAGAGGGGGCATAAGACATCTATCTCCTTTTCATCCCCGATAAACTTCTCACGCAGCGTTTCCGGGCTCAAGTGGCTTATCGTCCCACAGGCACAATGGGGACATTCGGCCCTTACACTATATTTTTTATCTGACATGATTAACCTCCATTATTGAATCAAAGTCTCGGATCCTGTCCTGTCTGGCCACAATCCGGGATGTAGCAGGCTACATCGACAAATTCACATTTTTTCTTGCACGATGGACATTCCTCTGGCGGCGTATCCGCCTTAAGGGCAAAGCCGCATTCCTTGCATTTCCACTCTCCCATAGTCAAATCTCCTTTCCGTTCTCTTATCCTTTTTAACCTTCAGCAAGGGAAGTAAATACCCGCTGGCCGAGTTCCCGGTCTCACTTATTTTAGCCTTTCCACAGACCGTGAAGGGTGCAGTACTCTCGAGCAGTGACCTGATCGGCCTGGATTTCGAAAGTCGCTTCAGGTGCTTCACCAGGATTCAGGAACTGGCGGTACGCCTTTCCGTCGGCGATGATCTCCACCCACTGGATGTAATGCTTTTCCTCCATGGGATGGGCAACCTCCCCCACCTTCACCTTGAAGCCGTCTGCGGTCTTTTCCACTACCGGGACATGTTTCTCTTTAGCCGCATCCACGGTGTTTTCTTTCTGCAAAACCATCGGTTTCCCGCAGCATACCAGTTCCCCTTTGGCTCCGAACAACACCTCAACAATGTTGCCACACACTTCACACTTATAAACTTCCAGTCTTTCTGCCATTTTTTTACCCTCCTCTATTTTAAGTTAACAGGGCAGGCAGATATACGCAGATAATTATTTTAAGCTGGTTCTAAATCTTGAAAATCCGCGTTTATCTGCGTCCCAAACTAATAGTTTTCTCCCAATAGCTCAAAGTATGCCTGTGGGTGCGCACAGGCAGGACATGCATCGAGCGCCTCTTTTCCTGTGTGCAGATACCCGCAGTTCCTGCAACGCCACACCGCCTCGCTATCGCGTTTGAAGACGCGACCTGCTTCAATATTGGCCGCAAGATCATTATACCGCTTTTCATGCTGCTTTTCGGCAACTGCAATGGCCTCAAACACGGCGGCTATGGCGTCAAACCCTTCTTCCCTCGCAGTTTTTGCGAAACCCGGGTACATCTCTGTATGCTCATAGTTCTCGCCGGCCGCAGATGCCTTTAGGTTATCCACGGTTTTTCCGATCACGCCGGCAGGAAAGGCCGCTGTCACCTCCACCTCGCCGCCTTCCAAAAATTTGAAAAGCCTCTTGGCATGTTCCTTTTCCTGGTTTGCCGTTTCCTCAAAGATGGCCGAGATCTGGACAAAGCCCTCCTTTTTGGCCTTGCTGGCAAAATAGGTGTACCGGTTTCGCGCCTGGGATTCGCCTGAAAAGGCGGTCAATAAATTTTTCTCTGTTTTGCTCCCCTTTAATTCCATCTATTCATACCTCCTTGTAATCATTTTGTATTGGATAAAATAAAACGCCACTATTCAATTCAGGGATCGTAAACCACTCAACTACTCAACTATTTCTAATCGGCCGGGACAGAAAAGCTTTTTTCCCGAAAGTGCACCTTGGCCCTCTGACACCTTGGACAGGTGAGCTGATCCCGAAGCGCCTCAAAAGGGGTACCTGGCTCACAACCGATCTCTTTGCATCCCTTTTCAGGCTCATACTTGTATCCACACGGGCATTGGTACAGATGCACCTTTTTCCATTGATTAGCCGTCATTACTTTAACTCCCCTCTGCCGATACGGATCCGGGTCCTACAAGGGGACGGAACGCTTTTTTGGTCGCCCC
>JAFDAP010000446.1 GCA_019313765.1 Deltaproteobacteria bacterium
GTCTGGGACAGTGAAAAAAAGACGGCCCGAATAGACGAGGTCATCTGCGCCGGGTGCGGCGTTTGCGCCTCCATCTGCCCGTCCGGGGCCATCGAAAGAAGGGAGGTGGCCTAAGAAATGGAAACAGCCAGGCTTAAAAGCGATCCCTACAACCTGATCATCACCGGTGTCGGCGGCCAGGGCAATGTCCTTGCCTCCAGGATGGTGGGGGACATGCTTTCTCAGCTCGGGTTTTATGTGACCATCGGTGAAACCTTCGGGGCCTCACAGCGGGGCGGTTCGGTCATGAGCCACCTGAGGATCTCCGCCGCGTCCACCTTTTCTCCCCAGATACCTAAGGGCAGGGCTCACATGGTCGTGGCCCTTGAGCCAACCGAAGCAATACGGGTACTGAGGGACTACGGAAACCCGGAAGTTGGGGTCCTTTGCAATACCAGACCCATCCAGTCCATAGGGGTCATCTCGGGAGAACAGACCTATCCAGCTCTAAAAGAGATAAGAGAGTGGATTCAGGAACTGAGCCTCAGCGCCTGGTTCATCGACGCCACCGAAGAGGCTCTTAAACTGGGAAATCCCATTTTCGGCAACATAATATCCGTGGGCGCCTTAGCGGCAACGGAGACCCTTCCCCTGGACCGTGAGTGCTTTGAATCGGTGCTATCCAGGAAAATGTCACCTGATAAGATCGCGGTGAATCTGGAGGCCTTTGACATAGGGGTGGAAATGGTCCGGGAATAGAAGGGCGGACCCGTGCTTGCCCGCCGGTATTGTGGAGGGCAGGGGTTGGGAAGGGCACGGATGCCAGGACAGTGAATCGGGGGCTTTAATAAGAATATCTGAACGAGGCACTTCCCGTTCCGTGCTCATGAAATTTTCCGAGGAGGAAATGAGCGATATCGCTGCTGCAAACGGCATCAGCTTGATTACGTTTAAGAAAAACTATATGGCCGCCCGAGCGGAAGATAAGGGCGTATGCATATTCCAAACAACCTACGCATATACCAGCCACGATAGACCGCCCGATGATGGCAAGTTGAGGGACTTAAAACCGGATCCTTACTGGCTCTCGGTGGGCGGGCGGCATATCCTTCCAAAACCGGTGATATGGAGATACCCTCCATTGCCGCTGAATGTCATCTATACGTAGCAGGGCCGGTGTTGATATGTCTTTTTGACAAACCCCGAATCCGCTGCCGTCAATCGGAACATATCCCGATAATTACTATAGATGCATCTCTATCCATGCATGGAGGTCATCTAAAACTACGGCGCTTTCATCTGCAGTTTCGTTGAAAATCTCATGAAAGAGTTCCCTGTAAATGTGAATTGTTTTGTCTTTTAGCAGCAGATGGTTGAAAAACGTTTCCGAAGCCCCGGCATCAACCAAGAAATCATTCCCGGCTATCTGCATCAGGATAGGGACTTTCATTTTTGTAACAGATTCTTGGACCCAGGCCATTGCAGAGACGAATTCCGTAAACCACCTTGCCGTTACGCGGTTGTGGACGAGAGGATCATGGATGTAGGCGTCTACCACAGACCTGTCGTGACTGATTTTTGTTGGATCCAATTCATTTGCCATGCTCAATCCCGGCCAAATAGCGGACATGACTTTACCTAGTATAATTTTGAAAGCCGGCACCTTGACTTTAAATGCCAGAACCGGTGACGACACTATGAGTCCGTTAAGCTTATCCGGTAACCGGAGTCCATAGTTCAACGCGATGAGTCCACCAAGACTGTGTCCCAGAAGAAATATTTTCGTATCTTGCGGAGCGTCTTCAGCTGCGATTTCGATGAGTTTATCAATGTCAGCGATGTACTGGTCAAAACTTTCTATGTGACCTCTCTTGCCTCCACTTCGACCATGGCCACAAAAATCAAGCGCCCAAATGGATAGCCCCTCGGGCACCAGACGATTGATTACCCGATCATATCTTCCGGAATGCTCGCCCAGACCATGGGCGATAATTAGCCGAGCTTTTTCCTTTTCAGCGGAAAGGTTGCGGTAAAAGATTTTAAGGTTTTTGTCGCCTGAAAAATATCCGGTGGTTTCATGAAGTTTCTGCATAATTGTATAGAATCCTTTATTGCGTATAGAATTTCACGGTAATCCAAGAACGAAGTGCAGATTGCAACTTCTCAATAGAATCATTTTCGCGATTAGCATCGCACTTGGCCTTTGTAATTGTCAAGTGTCAATTGTTAATCGATAATTGATAATTACTATGGGCTGAAGTCCTGCGTTACCGGATATCGATAACCCTATTTCGGCATGCCTTAAGTTAATGTCATTCCGGCCTTCGCGGGAATAACGGCGTTCGTTAATCACGCTTCCAGCTTGAGAAGCGGTATACCAAAATATCAATCCCCTGATGCCCTGTCAATTTCCAGAAAGAATCATGTGATATTTTTTTAATATTGCGTTTGATTTTGTTTGCAGGCAAGGTTAAAATTTCGAGAACTATAGCGGGCCTTGTAAAAAAATCCTGGCCCATCGAAGATCCCGTTACGCGGGGGAGGACCAGGCTTTGGTTATCCCCAGAGGGGATTTGCTTTGTTGGAGTTTATTGCCTTATTGAAATTCCAAATATCAAATCCCAAATATCAAACAAATTCCAATGACCA
>JAFDAP010000447.1 GCA_019313765.1 Deltaproteobacteria bacterium
TGCATCCATGGGACACCTTTCGACACAAAGGCCGCATGCCTTGCAGGTCTCCGGATTTGTGCGAACACGATAATTGGATACGTCATGGCTTTTTTCGTGCTTCAGCACGTGATAGGCCTCAAAGAAGAGGCAACAGCATTTACAGCAGTTACAGATTGTGTCCGCCCCCTTTTCCCAGTTTGAAATGGCGTGAACCAGCCCTGATTCGGCGGCCTGTTTTAGGATTTCCCTGGTTTCTTCCTTTGTGATCTCACGGCCCAGGCCGTTTTCCACAATGTAATGCCCTAATTGCCCGAAGTGCAGGCAGACTTCCACCGGGTGCTTGCAGTCAGGTGAGTCGGGGTCTATGTTTTTTCGTTGCCGGCAGGGGCAGTAGGAGACCGTGCAGTAATCCTGGGAATCGACATACTCGACCACGTCTTCATATGGGAGTATTCGGCGAGGGTCCTCTATTGTCTTGTTGATGGGGATAGTTCGAAGGCCCTTTGAATGGGCATGGGCAAACTGTTCCATAAAACCGTCATAAAAATACCTGTTCAACGGCGGAGCCAATGCCCTTGTGGGCTTGTCAGGATTTGCCCCCCAGAAAGGGCCGCGCATGAAAGTGAAAAAGCTGTCGTTCAACTTGTAGCGAACACTCCCGCCCTTAACACTGCGCCACACAGCACCCTTTCGGGCAAGGGCGTCCAGTTTTTTGCCTAATTCGGCAGGGTCCATGTTCTTCATCTCGGCCAGTTCCTCAAGCTTTCTGCTTGAAAAAGGTATACCCGTAAGCAGTTCCGCTTCCTCAGGGCTGTAGAACGCCTTTATAGTGGGCATCAAATGCTCTGATTCCGGCAGTCCCCACCAGTCCTTGTCCAGCCAGCGAATAAATTGCTCATATAACTCCTCGTCAGACATCGAGATTTCCTCCTTTCCTTCGGGGCAATCGTCATAATACGCCATGGTTAAACCTTTCATATACGATATAATATTCCTGACTTCTATATTCTATGTTGTCAAGGAAAAATTAAATATGGAAATATGGAGAGAAATATCGTATTTGATGGATGATCTTGAAGCATTAAATAAGACGAAATCGTAAAAAGTCCCGAGGTACGTCACTCCGGCGAAAGCCGGAGTCCAGAACCTATTTGGAAAGACTGGATTCCGGCTTGGTCGTCATCCCGGACCCCGATCCGGGACAGAATGACGGAAAAGAGAACTTTTCGACTTTTTACGAGTCCATTAAATAAGAGATAGTGAAAATAAAGTTTTTGACTATTATTCATTACTTGATATCATACATGTATGCCTTCAATTTGATTTAGAATAATTTACAGAAAGACCTGCCGGAATTTTTATGATGAAGATCAAGCGAAATCATTTTATGAAAACCATTGTTTTTGGGAGTGTTGCCCTCCTTTCTCTCATTTCTCTGGGATGCGGGGATGGGGCCGAGACCCGGGCGGACGCTAAGACCGAGTCGAAAAAAATAAGGCTGGTGAAGGTGAGCCCTGTTAATGCATCAGCCCCGAAGGGGAGTATCGAATATGTGGGTGTGCTCACGGCCTACCGCAAGGTCATGTTAGCCAGCGAAGCCGGCGGGACCATAGAAAAACTCTATTTTGAGAAAGGTGACAGGGTCAAGAAAGGTCAGATCCTTGCGGAGATCGGCACAAGCAGTATCCGTCTCAGGGTCAGAGAGGCAAAAGCCGCAGTGGAGGCCGCCAGAAGCACCTTTGAAAAGGTGGAGACCGGGAGCAGGCCCGAAGAGATTCGCATTGCCGAGGCTGCTTTAAAGGAGGCCGAGGCCGGTCTTTCAGAGTCGGAGAAGAATTATGTCAGGATAAAGGATCTCAGCGAATCACAATCCGCTTCCAAAAGTGAATACGATTCTGCTAAGCGAATGGTTGATATGGCCCGCGCCAAAGTGGAGTCAGCCAGACAACAATTGGCCCTTGCAAGACAGGGGCCCCGGGCCGAGGACAAAAAGACCGCTCGTGCCAATCTTAAACAGGCCGAGGCTACCCTTGCCGTGGCAAAGGATTGGCTGAGGAAATCAAGGCTTCTTGCGCCGTGCGACGGGATCATTGCATTTCGGGATGTCGAGGAAGGGGAAGTGATCGTTGTGCCGCCCGTAACGATCATTACCCAGGTGGTCGATCTTGATCGCATGAAAATAAAGGTGTCTGTCAGCGAAAAGGATATCCATATCCTGACCGAGCAAAAGTTATTTAAATTTACCGTTGATGCCTTTCCCCATAAAACCTCTTCCTGCCGGTTTTTTTTCCGGGCCCCCACGGCAGATCCAGCGACCCGTTCCTTCCCCGTGGAGTTTATGGTGGAAGAACCCGACAGGCGCATGGCTGACGGCATGACCGTAAGGGTCAGGCTTCCTTTTGTGGATGAAATGAAAAAAGCCAAGGTCCCTTCGGCCTGGCTTTCAGAAGAAAACGGAAAGATCGGCCTGTTTGTGGCCAGGGACGGAAAAGCCCTGTTTAAAAAGGTTGTCTTAGGCGCCTATTATGACCAGAGGGTCGAAGTCCTTTCGGGTTTAGATGATAATGAATTAGTGATTACCAATCCGGCAGGACTAAAAAGTGGAGATCCTGTGAAATACTGATTCACAACCCGCAAC
>JAFDAP010000448.1 GCA_019313765.1 Deltaproteobacteria bacterium
TGCTTGGAATTTGTGTTTTTTGACACAAAACTACAAGGCAGGGCCATTTATTTCTGAACTGGCCCAAAGGACCAGGTTTCCACTGTTAGAATGAGAAAGCGGGCCAAAGGCGCTATTAAAGGCATTGTCCAGGGAGTCGGTTTTCGGCCCTTTATTTATCAGCTTGCCCACCGTCACAATCTATCAGGTTACGTGATCAACACATCCCAGGGCGTAGACGTTGAAGTCGAAGGTCCCGAAGAAGACATCCGGGGCTTTTTTGACGCCATCGAGCCGGAACGGCCCCCTCTCGCCCATATCTCCTCGCTCGAATGGACGCAAATACCCCTTAAAAAGAAAAAGGGATTTAAAATAATGGCGAGCCAGGCCGGACAGGAGCGCTCCACCCTCATTTCGCCCGATGTCTGTATCTGCCCGGACTGTCTTTACGAACTGAGGAACCCCGAGGACCGGCGATTCGAATATCCCTTTATCAATTGCACCAATTGCGGCCCGCGCTATTCCATAATTATGGATGTCCCTTACGACCGCCCTGCCACTACCATGAAGAAATTCGAACTGTGTCAGGCCTGCAACAGGGAATACAATGACCCCGATAACCGCCGTTTTCATGCACAACCCAATGCCTGCCGGGAATGCGGCCCGGGAGTCTCCCTTTTCGATTGCAAAGAAATAGAACTTGAAGGTTCGGACCCCGTTAAAAAGACCATATCCCTCTTAAAAAAGGGGTATATTTTAGCCATCAAGGGCCTGGGCGGATTTCATTTAGCCGTGGATGCAGCCAATCACAAGGCCGTGGTAAGGCTCAGGCGAAGAAAGCACCGCGAAGAAAAGCCCTTAGCCCTGATGGTCAGGGATCTGAATGCTGCAGGTGAAATTGCTCACATAGATGAGACAGAGGCACAGGTGTTGAATTCTCATCAGCGTCCCATTGTCATCCTTAAGAAACGCCGCTTTCACGGTCTCTCGCCGCAGGTCGCTCCAAAAAATGGATACTTCGGGATTATGCTCCCATATACCCCACTCCACTACCTGATAATGGACGGGCCTTTCAAGGCACTGATCATGACCAGCGGCAATATGACGGAGGAACCCATTAACATAGACAATAGAGCTGCCTTCAAACACTTGGGTGACATTGCCGATTATTTCCTGATCCATAACAGGGACATCTATCTCAGGAGCGATGATTCCATTGTCAGGGTTGCCGAATCCGTACCAAGACAGATCAGGCGGTCCCGGGGTTATGTGCCGGTACCCATCTTTCTCCCTCCGGACATGAAAGACCTTACCCCGGTCTTAGCCGTGGGGGCCGAGTTGAAAAATACCATCTGCCTCACCAAAGAAAACCGTGCCTTTATGAGCCAGCATATCGGTGACATGGAGAACCTGGAAACCCTTGATTTTTTCCAACTGACGATTTCCCATCTAAAAAGGATACTGGAAATCCGACCCAAAATCCTGGCCCATGACCTGCATCCGGACTACCTGAGTTCCAGATTCGCCCGAAAGCAGAACGAACTTCCCACAATTGCTGTTCAGCACCACCACGCCCATATTGTAAGCTGCCTGGCGGAGCACGGGCTCACAGGACCGGTCATTGGTGTGGCCATGGACGGCACAGGTCTGGGCACTGACGGCCGGATATGGGGTGGCGAAATCCTTTTGGCCGACCTCACCTCTTTCAAACGCGCAGCCCACCTTGATTACGTGGGCCTTCCCGGGGGGGATGCCGCTGCAAAATTTCCGTGGCGCATGGCCTTAGCCTGTCTTGACAAGGCTTACGGAGATGGGCTTTTCGATCTTCCGATTCCGTTTGTCCGGGACCTGGATAAAGAGGAGGCCATGATTGTCCTTCGCATGGCCCGAAAAGAGATCAATTCCCCCCTTACCTCAAGCTGCGGTAGATTCTTTGATGCGGTTTCCTCCCTCTTGGGTCTGAGGCATAAAATCGGCTATGAAGGCCAGGCCGCTATTGAGCTGGATATGTGCCAAAACCATCACGAAAAAGGCATGTATTCCTGGCAAATGCAAAAAAAAGATGATAATTGGGTCATGCTGACATCGGAAATTGTTAAAGGAGTGGTTGAGGATATAGCGAAAGGGATAGGGAAGGGATTAATAAGCCGACGCTTTCATAACACCTTGATCCATATGATAAGTGAGTTATGCGCCAGGATTAGGGATGAAATGGGTACACACAGGGTCGCCCTGAGCGGTGGGTCGTTTCAAAACGTGAGCCTTCTTACAGGCCTTAGCCGTTCACTTGAGCAGAAAGGATTTGAGGTTTACAGTCATGCACTGGTGCCCACTAATGACGGTGGTCTGGCCCTTGGGCAGGCGGTTTGTGCGGGGCTCCAATATGCGGGTGTCAAGGGAAAATATGGGCATAGCCTTCAAGGCTAAGCTAATTCACAATTGACATATATGACAATTTTGGGGGTTAAATCCCAAACCACAAGCATCAAATTACAAACAATATCCAAATCTCAAATACAAATGACCAAAACCGGATTAAAAAACGAACGTCCAACATCGATGTTCATCTTTTTCCTGTTTGTTATTTCGAATTTTGGTAATTGTGATTGGTTTGTTATTTGTGATTTGTTATT
>JAFDAP010000449.1 GCA_019313765.1 Deltaproteobacteria bacterium
TTGACGCCTTTTTTTTAGTGACTGGCGGGAGGCCTTCGTCATTTCAAGCGGTTACGGATGGGGGACCCCCTGGCTCTCCGCTCCCAAAGGAGCGGGGAGAACAGGGAGGGGGTAGGCATCACACATTCGTAACCGCTTGAAATGACCAGGCCGGGAGACTCGGAACCAAAGAAAAGGCATCAATGCTCGTTTCAAAGGCCTAACGAGTTACACTTTCTCCATTTTTTTTATAATCTCCACGGCCCGGGGATGATAACCGGACAGGGTGATTTTTCGCGTGTGGTCGTCCGTGATGACGAACTCACCCTTAAGCCTGTAATCGGGCAAGATTTCGGGCCAGCGATCGGCCCATCAGAAAATCGGCCAGGCTTTCCAGCCGGTAGGCATCTAAATGAAACAGTGTATGCCGCCCTTCGTACTCATTGACAAGAGAAAAAGAAGGGCTTGTGATAACCATATGCCGGGCGATTCCCAGGCCCAGCCCCACTCCCTTGGTAAACCAGGTCTTTCCGCTCCCTAATTCCCCGGCCAATGAAATTACATCACCCCTGGTGAGGAATTCTCCCAATTGCCGGCCTAAATCAACCGTCTCCTCGGCAGAACTTGTGTGGTATATAACACATTCCTCTTTCAATGAACAAGAGTCCTTATGAGGTCTGCCTGCCCCACAATTCCCACCAAACGATTTCCATCCATAACCGGAATCGTGTAAACCTTTTTTTCTTCCATGAGAGTGGCAATTTCATCTACAGGCGTTTTTTCATCTACCGTAACGACCTCCTTTATGTAGAGGTCTTCCACTGTCGTGGCACTGATCCGCTGGATCTCTTTTTCAATTTTTTTCGGGCTTTCAAGATAAAGGACCCAGTCAAAAATAGCTACCACTGTGGGGATGTGAAGTTTCTTGTTCTTTCGGATCAGGTCGCTCTCACAGATAATTCCGATGAGCAGACCGTCATCGTCCACTACGGGCACCCCGTTTATATGGTTCCGGTACAACAGCTCCGCCAAATCCTTGAGGTTTGTCTCTTTCTTAACGGTAATGACCTCGGTGGTCATAATGTCACTGGCATTTAGCATATATAATCAGCTCCGTTTTAAGTTTCACCTTCCCTTACCATAAAAGATCATAGGGCAACAATATCCAAGTTACCAAAAAAGACCCCAATATCTGCTACCCATGATTGATTGACCCGTATCCTTTTACACAGTATTGGAAATCCCAAATTACAAGCACCAAATTCCAAATAAATCCCAATATCCAATGACCAAAACCGGATTAAAAAACGAACGTCCAACATCGAACATCGAACTTCCAACGTCGAATTAGGGTACGCCTTCGGCGTTTCAATTTTATTAAAAAAACGGAGCGAAGCTACATCCACATTCGACGTTCGATGTTGAGCGTTCGATGTTCGACGTTCATCTTTTTCCTGTTTGTTATTTTGAATTTCGGTCATTGGAATTTGTTTGTTATTTGGGATTTGTTACTTGGGATTTCTGCTACCTCTGTTGCTGCGTGAACGTATACATTGCCCCCTACCCATTCTTCTTTTCCAGCACAACCATGGCTACACTATTTTCTCCTTCATCCGAAAGACTCAGATGTATACCGTTTACACCCTCCTTTCGGCAGATTTCTAAGGATGTTCCGTGTAGTTTCAAACCCGGTTTGCCTTCAGGATAATTGAAGACCTCGATGTCTCGCCATTGAATGCCCTTTCTCATGCCCAGTCCCAGGGCCTTGGAAAATGCCTCTTTGGCCGCAAACCGCAAGGCAAATGCATGGGAGGGAGATACCCGCTTAGAACAGAATTCGACTTCATCAGGGGCAAACACCCTACAAACAAATCTATCTCCCCATCTTCTTATCACCCTCTTGATTCTACTGACGCTGACAAGGTCTACGCCGATACCGTATATCATCAAAAATCCTTGACCAGTTCAATCATTTCGCGCACGGCCCTTTCAAACCCGACCAGGACCGCCCTCGCCACAATACTGTGCCCGATGCTGTATTCATCGGCCAGCGGCAGGGTCCTGAAGCGCTTGACATTCACATAATTCAACCCATGCCCAACACTGATTCTCAGATCAAATTCCGCCGCAGATTCCGCAGCAGTAACAATACGGCCGAATTGTTCAATGGCCTCGGATTCTGACCGGGCCTCCGCATAATGTCCAGTGTGAATCTCAACGATATCGGCGCCACATTGGTGAGAGGCCTTGATCTGGCCCGGATCAGGGTCCACAAAGAAGCTGACCTCAATGCCCGCGCCCTTCAAACGCTCCACAGAGCGTTTGTAATGTTCCTCCTTAGCCTTAACATCAAGGCCGCCTTCCGTGGTCAGTTCCTCCCTTTTTTCAGGGACCAGGGTAACAAGATCAGGTCCGGTCTTAAGGGCAATATCCACCATCTCATCCACGGCAGCCATTTCCATATTGAGCTTCGTCTTTACTGTGTCGCGCAGAAGCCTGAGATCCCGGTCATTAATATGCCGCCTGTCTTCTCTCAGGTGGCAGATGATACCTTCTGCTCCCGCTAATTCTGCAAGACCCGCTGCAAGGACCGGATCAGGTACATCAATCCCCCTCGCCTGGCGAACCGTGGCGACATGATCCACATTAACCGCTAAACGTGCCATGTTCTAAACCTCCATAACCAGGAATCCAGACCCAGAGGACTTAGCTTTGGTTACCCCAGAGGGGGTCTGTCTGTATTTCATCCATCCTCTGGAGTACTGGATTACTGGAAATTCCAAATATCAAATCACAAATAACAAATAAATCACAAT
>JAFDAP010000450.1 GCA_019313765.1 Deltaproteobacteria bacterium
GGGGCAATGATTTATTCTTACCATAAACATATCTAATGTCAAATGATTTCGACCCGATGCGCCAAAAAAAGATTGATTTAATATTACGAATGTATATACTAAAATGTTACGTGTGAAATTTGTCAAAATAAAATTTCATTTGATGGATCAGACAATAGTGGAAATCTGTTAAAGTGGGGGTGTAGCTCAGGTGGGAGAGCGGTACGTTCGCAACGTACAGGTCAGGGGTTCGAATCCCCTCATCTCCACCATTTTTTCTCCGTTAAGCAATCATAAGGAATAAAAATGAAACGAAAGGCAAAAATAGAGAGGAAAACCAAGGAAACAGATATCACCCTACTCCTGAATCTTGACGGGATCCGCCCTTCGAGAGTGGATACCGGCATCCCCTTTATGGACCACATGTTAGACCTGATGGCAGCTCATGGGTTTATGGAAATAGATCTGAAAGCCCGGGGAGATAGAGAGATTGACGACCACCACACTATTGAAGACTTGGGGATCTGCTTCGGAATGGCGTTGAAAGAGTCCTTAGGTGACAAAGGCGGAATCAGGCGATACGGCGAATCGACTGTCCCGATGGATGAGACCTTAGCAAGAATAGTCATCGATATTTCAAATCGGCCAATCCTCGTGTACCGGGTAACACTCAAAAAAAGGACTACAGGGACATTTGACATCGGCTTGGTCAAAGAGTTTTTTCGTGCCCTGGCAACCAATGCAGGCATAACGTTACACATCGACCTGCTCTCAGGGGACGAACCTCACCATGTTGCTGAGGCCATCTTTAAGGCATTTGGAAGGGCCTTAGATCAGGCTACCGGTATTGAAGCTCGCTTGAGCGGGAATTTACCCTCTACAAAAGGGGTTCTATAGCAGACGAGGCACCCATGCCTGAGAAAGATCGGGGAAAATCCCGACGATATTACTTATGGCTTTTCGCCATTTTCTTCCTATTAACAAACGGTGGCTGTCAAGGTGGCCGGGCCCCTGTTCAATCTCAAGCTCCTCCCCAGCCAATAATAAAAAAGGTTGTCGTTGTTGGATTCCGGACCGCGATCTCTAAAGGAGAAAAACCCGATCTGGTTCGAAATCCGATAACAGGCACTGCTTTTATGTCTCAACCCGTTCCTCAAGATGTGGTTAAGTGGTTGACAGATCAACTATTTGACATGTTAGTCACCGACAAGAGATGGAATCTGATACCGCCTGGCCAGGCTAAAGGGATCGTTGAAAGCATCGTAGTGTCAGACACAAAAGTGGGGATAAGCCCTCTAAAAATGCTCCAGGAAATTGGAAAAACCTTTGGGGCGGATGCTGTCCTAATAGGCCAGGTATACCGTTGGCGGGAGCGGGTCGGCTCCGATTTCGGAGTCGAAAGTCCGGCTTCAGTGGCCTTTGATCTCTCTCTTGTGAGACCGTCAGATGGCGCTATCCTCTGGAGGGGCAACTATGACAAGACCCAGAAATCTTTATTCGAGAATCTCTTTGACTTTAAGGACTATATCAAGAGCGATGGCCTGTGGCTGACAGCCAAGAAATTGGCCAAATTCGGATTGGATAAACTATTGGAAGACATGCCTGGTTCTCCGCTTAAGAAAAAGGCAGTAAAGGATTAGACACTTGCTTATTATCCCGGCTATTGACATCAAAGAGGGCCGCTGTGTCAGGCTCAAACAGGGGAGAATGTCAGATGAGACCGTTTTTTCTGACGTCCCCGAGGAGATGGCGGTAAGATGGCATGAATGCGGCGCCCAGAGGCTTCATCTTGTCGACCTGGATGGCGCCATACAAGGCAAACCGGTCAACAAAGATGTTATCAAACGGATTGTGAACTCTGTCCCTATCCCGATAGAGCTTGGGGGCGGGGTGAGGGAGATGTCTGTCTTGAAAACCTACTTTTCACTCGGGCTTCAATACCTTATTTTGGGAACTGTAGCCCATAAGGACCCGGAATTTGTGCACAATGCCTGCCGTGCCTTTCCCGGACAAATTATTTTAGGAATAGACGCTAAGAACGACCGCGTTGCAGTGGAAGGGTGGACAGAGGATGTCAAACAGACTCCTCTGGAACTTGCAAGACAGTTTGAAAAGGCCGGATTAGCAGCAATCATTTATACTGATATCAACCGGGATGGCATGAGAACAGGATGCAATGTGGAGACCACTAAGAGCTTGGCAAAATCAATTGAAACCCCGGTAATAGCGTCAGGTGGGATTTCTGGAATCTCGGATGTCTTTGACATTTTGCCTCTGGCAGAGGTTGGAGTTACGGGAATGATTACGGGCAGGGCCCTATACGATGGAAGCCTTGACTTAGCTGAGGCTATAAAGGCATGCAAAGGTAAAAAAGATGATGATAGGAGTTGACATATTACATGTCTGTTATAAAATAGAAGGTTTAAAGTTTTCATGTGAACATTGAACATTGAGCAAAAGAACATGTCTCTAAATCAAAGAATAGCTGAAGATCTCAAACAGGCTATGAAGGCAAAGGATAGCATCCGTCTTTCTTGTTTAAGGATGGCCAGGAGTGCTTCAAAAAATTTACAGGTGGAAAAAAGGCGTGAATTAACGGATGAAGAAATCCAGTCCGTT
>JAFDAP010000451.1 GCA_019313765.1 Deltaproteobacteria bacterium
ACCGTCTTGCCTGCGTACTTGTCAGGCACTTCCTTTGAATATCCGCAACTGCTACATTCAAAAATCATAATCATTCCCTCCCTTAAGTGAACAGCTTAGCCTGTCTCCTCCCGCTTTTATTTCACCCTTCCTGCATGTCAAGCAAGGCCAATCTCAGGGTGTTGAGGCCGATCACTGCGCCCCGCTGCTGGAGGGTAAACAGATCGCCGCCCATGTCCCAGGAAAAAACCTTTTCAATATCCTCCCCTGCTGCGGCCGTATAACCTTTGATTGTATAGCAACCTCCCTCTTCCTTTTTCAAAAAGCCCGCTATGGCGAGTCCGACACCTGCATTCACAAGGTCCCTGATTTTCCGGGCAAGGCCCAGTGCGGTTCTCTCTTCCAGTATCGCGTTGTCCTGCCCTAAGTACCGGGCAACCTGTTTTTCATCAGGAATGACACGGCTTTCTATCAACCGGCTTGAAGGGAGACAGTGAAATCTCTGTGCGGCTAATCCGCCTGAAAAGGTCTCTAAAATCGCAAGGTTTAAACCGTTTTCAGCCAGCAATGCATCAATCACACTCTCAAGTGTGTCGTCGTCTTGCCCATAAATCTTTTTGCCTAATCGTGAACGGACATCTCCAGCAACAGGCCTGATGAGCCTGTGGGCCTCTTGCTCGCTTTTGGCCTTGACAGCGATGCGTATCTTTATCTCACCCATGGAGGCCAAAAGACCTACTTCCGGGTTCTGCCCCGGTTTTATAAGGTCGCCTATGAGACTGTCTACCTTGCTTTCCCCGATGCCTACCGTTTTCAGGACCTGGTATGTGAGCATATGCTTATCTAAATTGAATCTTTGCCGGACCCAGGGAATGACTTCCCTGTCTAATAAAAACTTAAGTTCCCTTGGCACGCCGGGAAGGCAGATAATGGGCTTTCCTTTCACCTCCTTGATAAATGCGGGAGCTGTTCCAACCGGATTGGGGATGGCATGACTGCCGGCAGGCACAAAGGCCTGACGCCGGTTGTTCTCCGGCATCTGATAGCCTGCAAGGCGAAACACCTCCTCTATCTGATCCATAAGATCCTGCCGGAACACTAAGTTCACGCCCGCGGAGCGAGAAACGGCCTCACGGGTCAGATCATCCAAGGTAGGTCCAAGTCCTCCGGTTGTGATCACCATGTCACACCTGTCAATGGCAGAACGGAGTACCTGTTCTATTTCATCCAATCGATCACCTGCGGCCGTGCGAAAACGGATCACCACACCTTCCCTGGCCAATTCCCGGGCCAGGTAGGTGGTATTCGTATCCTCGATCTGGCCTAACAGGAGTTCACTGCCGATGGTTATGATTTCACAGGTGGGTGATTTGATTGAAGTGTCCATCAATAATATGTTTTACGTTTTTTGTATTGCCTTCCCATTAGCAGGCCGATCATCAGGCCACAGAGAAGAACCAGGGCGCCTGTAGCAAACCATTTGTTCTTCTGGGAAGACCTCAAGCGCTCGTTCTCTTTGGACAACGTTTGAACAGTTTTCTGGGTGGTCTCCAGCGTCCTACGAGTGGCATCATGAACTGATTTTAGCTTTAGAAAATCAGCGGCCTCGCGCTTGAGGGTCTCATATTCATTTTGAACCTTCTGAAGGGCTTCGATATTTCCTTTAAGTTCTGCGGAGGCTCCCTGTTCCCCCTGGGCCGCTTTCTGCCATTGTTGCTCAATCCGGATCAGCTTTTCTTTGAGCCGGGCGTTTTCCTGTTTCAGAGACCTGGCCTGAATTTCCCATGGCTGATGTGTTGACAGGTAGCGACTCAGAACCCAGCCCTCCATGTGCCCCTGCTCAGGCCCTATGAGGCGAACACGACTCCAATCCTCCTGAGACTCCATTATCTCTAAAGGCTGACCTGAACGGAGAAAAGTGATGATTTTGTTTTCAATGCTGGGTCCCGTACGGAAGGTAATTTCAAGGGAATCCGTGACATAGGCATTTGTGGCCCGGCTCGTCTGACCCACCAAACATAATCCCAAAGTTACAAAAAAGATCAGTCGGAATTTTTTCATTGGTCATGCCCCCTTGCCAACGTTTTGGTCATTACCCCCTACACTAATTTCCTTTTTCTTTTTTTATTACTCTGATATCGGTAATCCGTGTCTTCGGGTATTGCCCCTTATCGTCCTTCTCCAAGTATTTGACCATATCCCAGACAGTATTCAGGGCCATGGAAACACCCACAAGCGCTTCCATCTCAACGCCGGTTCGGGCCTGTGCCCTCACAAGGCACCTTGCCTCAATGGATTCATCAAAAATATCAAAGGAGACCTTCACCGTATCCAGGGAAATCTGATGACAGTGAGGAATCAAAAGATGGGTCTGCTTTGTAGTATTCATGGCAGCGATTTCAGCCACCAAAAGGGGGTCACCCTTTTTGATCTGGCCTTTTTTAATCTTCAGCACTGTCCCGGGAGAAAGAATGATCTTTCCCGCAGCCTCTGCCAGACGTTTGATAACCGGTTTTTCAGTGATGTCAATCATGCCCATTAAAAAAGCTCCTTTTTTCTCGATGCCTCCGATTTGATACGATTAACTGCATCCATGAGGGCCGGAAAAACGTG